>NZ_VPDB01000029.1:0-42489 GCF_013417925.1 Acinetobacter sp. YH12218 | reverse complement strand
CGTATATTCAAACTCATTCAGGCTGGGTCTATACCGCCTTTATTATTGATGTGTTTTCACGAGCAATTGTTGGATGGAAAGTATCTACACGGATGAATACAGATATGGTGCTCGATGCATTGGAGCAAGCATTGCATGATCGCGGCATGCCAAAGAATGTGATTCATCATTCCGACAGAGGTGTGCAATATCTTTCCATTCGCTATACCAATCGTTTAGAAGCAGCAAATTTACGAGCATCAGTCGGTACGACTGGTGATTCATACGATAATGCTTTGGCTGAAACGGTGAATGGCTTATACAAAACAGAGGTAATTGAATATCTAAAAGCAGATTGGCAAGGTTTAGCAGATGTACAACTTGCGACACTAAACTGGGTAGATTGGTTCAATAAAAAGCGTGTACACAGTGCACTGGGTTATGTATCGCCTTTTGAGTTTGAAGCAATGTACTATGATAAGATTAACCCGTTAGGTCAGGTGGCCTAACTTAAATAAAAAAGTCTCCGACAAACCCGGTACGGTTCACAGATTCATGCAATCACCATTGGTCTGGAAAAAATTACATCTGAACTTTTTAAAAAAGTCTACGAAGAACAATTACAGCCAGTCCACGATATTTTGGATGCACTCCGCTCAGGCAACCCCACACGTATTGCACGGTATTCTGACTTAACTATCCCTCAAGTTCAAATTGAGGAATATGTTGAACAACACCGTTTAAAAGCTGCATTAAAAACGGAAATACAGCGTAAAGATCTAGGACCACATTATTCCACACTTATAGGTATGCTAACGGCCTTAGGTCACCCCGCTGCTACAATAGATCTGCATGTCACTTCTGCATTAAAAAAATATCCAAACGAGAACTTACAGGTACTACTCCAGCATATTTTGGAAGTATTAGACGGCTCTGTAGCAAAAGATAAATTGGACCAGCCTCAGACCACAACTTCGGTAAGAAAACCAAGAACATCACGCAAAGTCATGAAAGCAGAAGAATGGAAGAGCACTGAAGCCAATGACTTACGGAATTTTTTCAGTCAAGCACAAGAAAAGGAAGTAGATGTTTATGAGCTATTAAAATCATCTCACTATTTGTTTGATCCCACCTCTCCTGTGTTGCATTAAACAAAAAATAGAGAGTAAGTGTATTATGATTTCAAATTTTCCAATACCATATCCAGATGAGTTAATTTACAGTGTGATTGCACGTTATGCTATTCACAATGGAATTTTAAGTCCCAAATACCTTACTGAAGAATTATTCAATAATAGAAATTTGACGCCAACTTACGATTTACCATCTCATATAGGAAAATTGGCTAGTTATTTACCCGATTGCTATGATGCACTCTATTTAATCAACCACCACACCTTATTACCAATTTATCAACCATTTCAACCTGATACAGTGATGCGTTATGCTGTACATGTATTACAGGGTGAACAGTATCAATCATTACATACCAAGTTGGGAAAAAATGCGTCGCGAATCAAATCTGTGAATTTTTTTCGGTTCTGTCCGCATTGTTGGCAAGAACAGATGGAACAATATGGTGAAGTGTATTGGAAACGTAGCTGGCAGATTACAGGATATGAATATTGCATAAAGCATGAATCTGCCCTTTTTGTCAGCTCTGTTCCTTGCAATGGGCTAGACCGAAGATTTTATAATGCTCATTTAAATGTCCTTATTGACTCCTCACAACTTTTTATTAATTCACAAGACTTAAAGCGTCATCTAGAGTTAGCAAAAATAATCGAGGATCTACTTATTCAATCTAGCCATAATGCAGTACAAGATGTTTCGATTTTATCAAATGCCTACTTCAATCTATTGAAAGACAGAGACTTACTGTCAGGTCAAAAAAATATCAATTACGAAAAAGTCCGTCAGCTTGTTGTCGATTATTGGGGCGAAAGTTTTCTTCAATATTATCAATTAGGTGATCTGAGCTCTGAGAACTGCTGGCTCAAGAATATCTGTAGAAAACATCGTAAAGCATTTTCTTATCTTGAGCATCTCATCGTATTAAAGGCACTTGTTCCCGAACAAAGTCCTATTTATACATACCAACAGTATTTGGATCTAGCGACAGTAGGTATAGAGGAACAAGCCATTCCTGTCACTGTAAAACACAAAACTTACCAAGTCCTGTCAGATGATCAACTGAAATGGATACAATTGATTCAGGATATGTCAGTCAAACTAGCTCGTAAACATGATGGTGCACTGTACGCACGTTTATATCGCAATCATAAAGATTGGCTGTTACAAATCAATCAAACCGCTATCATGACACCACTCTCTCTACCCAAACCACGTGTCGATTGGAGTATTCGGGATCGTCAGTTTATGAAACAATTGATTAAAATACGTGATGAATTATTAGAAGACTTAGACTCCCCACAATGGACCAAAAAGTTTTTAATTAAACAACTTGGGCATGTCAGCCTAATTGAAAAAAACTGGCATTTTCTGCCGTTGACCAAAGCATTTTTGGAGCGCTACGCTGAGTCGGTGGATTGTTATCAAATACGTCGTCTGACACGAACATATATTCGTCAACAAACTGAGAATAAATACTATCCACCGAGTGTTTTTTTACGTGTATCAGGATTAAGTGAGCAGCGATTAACGCCAGAAGCACGTCGATTTTTTAATAATATTTGGGAAGAAATAAAAAATGAGTGATTGTTCAACCGACTTTTTACCAAAAGAGATGATTTACTATACTGCGACAAAAATTAGTCGACGCGGTCAAACTCGGTTTGATATTGATACTCATTTGTTTAACCCTATTATTAACCGTCCTATTCAACTTAAATTACCGATTGAGAGTGTTCTTCTATACCGCTATAGAACCCAAATTGATGCCTCTCCTACAAAATTATTCACTCACACACTTGAACATGTAAATTTCACAACATTTAGAACTATTATTTTACCGGAGGGTGAGGATCAAAAAATACATGAAGGCCGGATATGTTTTGAATTTAATTACTACTCAACAGTTTTAAAGAAAAATATTACTATTCAAATACCTAAGCTTATCTTGGCCCGCGATTTATTTTTCTCTCATCCTTATTTAATTCGGGCGGCACTTTTTGCAGAAAATTATTCAACCGATGTTTTAGTGGATAGAAATGATGAAAAGGCTATTCATATTAATATAGCAAAAAACAAAAAAATTATGAACGCAGATGTCTCTGATCCTCATTTTTTGAAGAAGCTCGCTTTAATTTTATTACAGCCTGATTTAAATAAAGCCTTCCTTAGTATTTATCAGAAAACAATTATTGATCAAAAAGGCGCTAAAAGTTTTAATTTTGACATGGAAGTGCCTGATCTTAAAAATATTGATCTAACAGTAGATGGAATTTATGATAAAGAAACAGGTATTTACAGAATTGAGCGCATTACATCTTTCAAAAATCTTGATACAGCTATCAACCGTCCTATTCAATTTCATTTCACTTCAAAAAAAATCATACAACAGGTCAAAAATGCTCAAGGGCAAGGTTCAAACAAACCAAAACCAGCGAGTCAACCTAAAGAGAAATTGAATAAAAATGCTGAGGCAGATATCGATAAACTACTGGCCAAGCTAAGAAACCTACCTGGAGAAATTTATACAATTGAAGAATTAAAAATTTCTTTAGAGACACCTCCTGCTAAAACTGTAGTACGTAAAAGACGAAAGCAAATGGATAAAGATCAAAATCAAGAAGAAGGATTTGCTGGTGGAGAAGGAGATATAGAGGGTACAGTGTCTGGATTTACAACAGAATCAGAAATTCAACTAGAGCGAGTCACTTATAAAGACTTGATTAAACTATTGGAGCAAATTGAAGAAAAGGGATATAAAACCAAAGAAATCAAGAACTCACCTTTTAAAATATATAAACGTTTCAGAGGCCATAAGTTTGCAAACAATCAATTACGCTACTTTTATGTCTATAAAATTTTTAACATAGAAAATAACCATCAATTTTATTTGTGTGAAATTGATACTTCAGATGGTAAAAAAAATATCTCCACCTTATTACTCCCATATGAAGAAAAAACTCAACGATTAATTGAGACAGATTTGGATATATTAAACAATTCGATACTGTCTCAATCACTCAGTTGGCCTAAAAAGTTTCTATCTGAGATAAGAGGTATTACTGCCTTTACTACAATTAATCATCCTTCTAAACAGAAACAACTAGAAGATGTAAATTATTACGCTGACTGGGCTCAACGAATCTTAGCAAAGGTAAAATCAATATAAAGGTTAAACAGTATCTTGGCATATAGGAGCGATTTTCCTTCTATAATCATACCTTCCTTACTTCGCAGGAATTATTTCGAGAATTTAGATGACACAACTTACTTGTTTTAAAGCCTATGACATTCGCGGCAAACTTGGTACAGAACTCAATGAAGAGATTGCTTATAAAATTGGCCGTGCCTATGGGCAAATTTATCAACCTAAAACAGTGGTTGTGGGCTGCGACATCCGTCTCAGCAGTGAAGATTTAAAACAAGCCACCATCAAAGGTCTGAATGATGCGGGTGTTGATGTATTAGATTTAGGTATGACGGGGACTGAAGAAGTCTATTTCGGTGCCTTTCATCTAGATGTTCAAGGTGGGATCGAAATCACGGCAAGCCACAACCCGATGGACTATAACGGCATGAAATTGGTCCGCGAAAATGCACGTCCGATTGGAGCCGATTCAGGGTTAAAAGAAATTCGCTTATTGGCTGAATCAGGCAACTTTAATGAAGTTATCACTAAAGGCAAAACTGAAAAATACAATATTCTTCCTGAATATATTGATCATTTAATGTCTTATATTGATCCTGCCAAAATTCGCCCACTCAAATTAGTCATGAATGCTGGTAATGGTGCTGCGGGCCATGTGGTCGATGCCATTGAAGTAAAGTTCAAACAACTTAACATTCCTGTTGAATTTGTGAAAATTCACAATGATGCTGATGGTACTTTCCCGAATGGTATTCCCAACCCGATTTTAGTTGAAAACCGTGACAGCACCCGTAATGCGGTGATTGACCATCATGCAGATATGGGTATCGCGTGGGATGGTGACTTTGACCGCTGCTTCTTATTTGATGAAAAAGGTCAATTCATTGAAGGCTATTATATTGTCGGTCTATTGGCACAAGCGTTCTTACTGAAACAAGCTGGTGAGAAAATTGTGCATGACCCTCGTCTGGTTTGGAATACCTTTGATGTGATTGAACAATACCAAGGTGAAGCGATTCAGTCTAAATCAGGGCATTCATACATTAAAGAAAAAATGCGTGAGCACAATGCAGTGTATGGCGGTGAAATGTCAGCACATCATTACTTCCGTGATTTCTCTTATTGTGATAGCGGTATGATTCCTTGGTTATTGGCAATTTCTGTACTCTCAGAAACCCAGCAAACATTGTCTTCACTGGTTGAAGGTATGATTGAAAAGTTCCCTTGTTCGGGTGAAATCAATTTTAAAGTTGCGGATACTCAAGCCACCATTCAAAAGATTTTTGATCACTTTGCCGATCAAAATCCTGCGATTGATGAAACAGATGGTGTCAGCCTAAATTTTGGTGCATGGCGTCTAAATGTACGTGCTTCCAATACTGAACCTTTATTACGTCTCAACATTGAAAGCCGTAAAGACCAAAATCCAAAACCAATGCAAGACTATGTGGATGAATTAACACAGTTGATTCAAGGGTAAATTTTTCTGCATGCTAATAAAACTATTCAACTTATCATATAGGTTGAATGGTTTTATTTTTTAGCTGAATTCCAGATGGGTTCTCTAAAAACTGACAGCGTATTAAAATAATGAGCGATCCAATGGAATTTCGACTCCGATAGACACTCCCGCATCTTGACCATAGACATCAGAATCACTCACCCATCCATTGATTTTCAATGGCGCATTCGGTTTTAAGTAATGTGTCCAAGTAAGATCTAAAGCTTTAATTTCATCTTTTTGAGTAAATGCATGATTATTTATCGAGTTTGATTGATTAACTTTTGCCACCATTACTCGCCCATTTAAGCGATTCATAACATCAAAGCGAATGTCTCCACCGAGACTTAGCATTTGACCATCCCCGCCCATGGCATGCCCTAACGGGAAGCCGTGTTGATAATAGCCATCTTGATAAATATAGTGATTATAGGAAATACCTTGTACGTCTCCATTGGTTCGAGTATCAGCCCATTCTGCATACACCTGCAGAGGTAAATTATTCAATTGTGAAGAATAATCGACACCAGCTAAATACATTTTTTTTGAAGGAAGAAGCCCAGCTTCATCTTCACCTACATATTGCCCATAAAGGCTAATCGGGACACCACTCCAGTGGTTTAAATTAAGGCGTGCATCAAAACCCGCAATTTGATTAGACTTATCTAGATCGCCATCATAAAAGTTGTCATTACCTTTAATTGCATTCCATAATGAGTCAAAACTTTCTGAGCGCCCCTCACCTCCCCATTGAAGAATTCGAGAAGCGCCTAGCTCCAAGTAAGGCAATGGCTGTGCAGTTAGACGCAGCCCTAATAGTTTGGCATCTGGAATCGCACTGTAGTCATCTAATTGACCTGCAAAAGCTTGATATTGCCAAGGTCCAATCCAAGACAACCACTTTGTTTCAAAGGCCTGTTGTTCCGCTCTTTGCATAGTAAAACCATAAACAGGGCGACTCGCATCACCACGGATTAGGCTTCCTTCATGTCCAGGTCCCCAATATGTTGGGATTTGTCCCGCAATCAACCATTGATTCCACAATTTTCCTGCAATATAAGAACCTTCTAAATTGACATCATGTCCATGGTCAATGATTGGATCTTTTTCAGCATTGACTCGCAGTCTTGCATCCCACAGCTTTCCACCTGCATTCAATTCAAGTGCGGCTTGATATTGCGATTTTTGCTCATCTGCAAATTTTTGCGGGATGTTTTGTGGATCTGTTTCAGCAAATAAAGCGAGCTTAATAGAGGTATTTTCTGCTTCTAAATTTGCCATAACCGAATTGACAACTTTCTGCTGAGCATTATTTTCAATTTTGGCAGTAGATAATGCACGCTGAATTTCTTCACCACTCAATGGCCAAGTCGAAGTGCTGATTTGAATCACACCTTGTTGGTTCAGCCAATTTAGATCTGTACGTAGACCATCATTATTCAAAATGATCCCTTGAGCGTAAACCGGCAGAGCTAGAGAAGAAAAAATGGCAAATGATAAAACCCTAAGAGATTGATATTTCATATATTATTTCAGTCAATTTATCTTTCACATATGATAACGATTTTTTTCAAACAAAAGATAAGATCTATCATCATTTTTGCACAATCAATACATGATTCAATACTTAAGTTAAATAGTTAGAAGTATGACAAATACAAAATTTGCCATACTGTCTTTAATGAATTTACACACTAAATTTAAATCTTAGTTGTATCCATTTGGATTTTGCTTTTGCCAGTTCCAGCTATCCTTCAACATATCTTCTAAACCATATTGAGGCTGCCAATCTAACTCTGCGACAGCACGGGCATTATCAGCAAATGAAGTTGCAACATCACCTTCTCGACGAGGTACATATTCAAAAGGTATCTCAACACCATTCACTTTTTCAAAAGTATCCCGAATTTGTTTTACTGAAATCCCATTGCCTGTACCAATATTCCAAGCGCGGCATCCTTGCGTTTTTAAACGATGATTCAATGCGCATAAATGTGCATTGGCCAAATCAACCACGTGAATATAATCACGCACACCTGTACCATCTACCGTGTCATAATCATTGCCAAAAATTGACAACTTATCACGACGGCCGACTGCCACCTGTGTGACATAAGGCATCAAATTATTGGGTATCCCTTGTGGGTCTTCACCCATTTGACCACTTTGATGTGCCCCTACTGGGTTAAAATAACGCAGCAAAGCGATTGACCAACGCTCATCTGCAGCTGCTAATTTTTCTAGTAATTGCTCGACAATCAGTTTGGTATAGCCATAGTTATTACTTGGCATACCTGTAGGCATGGTTTCATTTAAAGGCGAAATATTGGCTTCATCATAAACTGTTGCCGATGAACTAAAGACCAACTTAAAGACTTGAGCACGCTCCATCGCTTTAACTAAGCTAATAGAACCTGAGATATTATTTTCAAAATATTTTAGAGGCTCTTTTTGGCTTTCACCCACAGCTTTTAAACCTGCAAAGTGAATCACAGCATCAATAGAATGATGCTGAAAAATTTGATCTAAAATTTGCTGATCGAGAATATCACCTTCAACAAAATCTAATTTTTTAGCTGCCAACGCTTGAACACGTGCTAAAGATTCGACAGAACTGTTGGATAAATTGTCCAGTACAACAACGTCATGCCCTGCGCTCAAAAGTTGAATACAAGTATGTGAACCAATATAACCTGCACCACCTGTTACTAAAATTTTAGCCATTGGTTTTTCCTAATAATATTTGTAGTAAGCCTTGCGTTGAACCATCTAAATCCGCAATATCCTTTCGATCACCATTTAATATTGGAAGTAGCTGATTGGCAATTTCTTTGCCTTTTTCTACACCCCATTGATCAAACGGGTTAATGTTCCAAAGCACCGACTGTACAAAAACTTTATGTTCATACATTGCAATCAACATGCCCAAACTATATGGATTTAGCTCTTGCAATAAAATGGTTGAACTTGGTTGATTGCCTTCATATTGTTTATATTCCGGCAAATCTTGTACTTCTTGTTGATTTAAAGCTTGATTACCAAATGCCAGTAAGCGCGATTGAGCCAAACAATTGGATAAGGCCAAATGATGCTGTTCCACCAGCGCCTCTGCATTATCGACATAGGTAAATTGTTGGGCCTGATAACGCTGCACTGGCGCAATAAAATCACAACTCACTGCTTGACTGCCTTGATGCAGCAATTGGTAAAAAGCATGCTGCGCATTTGGTCCCACTTCCCCCCATATAATCGGGCAAGTATCCCAGTCCACTTTTTGACCATTACGCTGAATCGATTTACCATTCGACTCCATTTCCAACTGCTGTAAATAAGAGGCGAAATATTTCAAACGCCCATCATAGGGCAGCACTGCATGAGTCTGAATATCAAGGAAATTATTATTCCACGCACCCAATAAGCCCATTAATACAGGAATATTGTGTTCGAAAGGTGCCGTCTGAAAATGCTGGTCTACCGCATATGCGCCAGCTAACAGTTGTTTAAAGCCATCAACTCCAATTGTCAGTGCAATCGGTAAACCGATACATGACCAAAGTGAATAGCGACCGCCGACCCAATCCCAGAGCAAAAATTGGTTTTCGGCTGCAATACCCCATTCTGTCATTTTATCTGCTTTGGTAGATACGCCAATAAAATGATGCTTTAAAATTTGTGATTCTTGTCCAAGTGCTTTTTCGAGCCATAATCGCACCGTTTGCGCATTGGATAAAGTATCAATGGTCCCGAACGATTTTGAAGAAATAATAAATAGCGTGGTTTCGGGGCGAAGTTGATGCAATAAATCTGAAAGCTGGCTACCATCAATGGTCGAAACAAAATGTACATCGAGTGGCTTATATGTGGATTTTTTGAAATCAGATAAGGCATGGCTCACCATCAGTGGTCCTAAATCTGACCCTCCGACACCAATATTGACCACATCTTGAATGACTTCACCAGTTGCGCCGCGGCACTGGCCAGCATGAATTTTTTCTACCAAAGCATACATACGCTCAAGTTGTGTATGCACTTGTTCTGCTAATTCAGGATGAGACTGATCATCTTTAGGTAACCGTAGCGCCCAATGCATGGCTGCACGCTGTTCGGTATAGTTAATTTCTTCAGTAGAAAATAAACGCTTTATCCACGACGTTAAATCTTGTGTCTGTGCCCACTGGACTAGATTTTTGACAACGGGCTGATTGACTCTATGTTTACTAAAATCAAAAACCACCGGCTCTAAAGGCACAGAGAATTTTTCGAATCGCTGAGGGTCTTCAGCAAAGAGTTCTGTTAAATGCTTATTTTCAAATTCAGTTTTCAAACTATGAAGACTGCCTAAAACTGAATCTAAATGTTCGACCATATAGGGTTGAGTTTTCATAGCCATTAACGTCCTACCCCCATATATACAAAACCTTGAGACTTCACATATGCTGGATCATAAATATTGCGCCCATCCAAAATAAGCGGATGCTGCATGGTTTTAAGCAATTCGGTATAATTTGGACTCCAATATTGTTTCCATGCAGTCAATAAACACAAAGCATGTGCATCTTGCACTGCCTCATATTGCTCTATGCAATATATAAGATCAGGTCGCTCACCATATATTTTTTTAATTTCTTCCAAGGCTTGAGGGTCGTGTAATTTAACTTTTACACCTTGAGCCCATAGTGCTGCCAACATGGCATGAATAGGAGATTGTTTCGTACTAGACGTTTTTTCTTTAAATGCAGCACCCCATATCGCAACAGTTTTCCCTTTTAAATCACCATGATAATAATTCCACAATTTGCGGAATAAAACTTCTTTTTGCTGCTCATTAATATCCCAAACTTGAGCAAGGAGCTGGCTATTTGCGCCCACACCTGACACCGTATGCGTTAGGGTCTGAATATCATGTGAAAAGTTTTCTCCACCAAAGCCTGCCCCCGGATAGAGATAAGATCCTCCAATACGATTATCCGCAGCCATCCCCTGACGAACTGACTCAATATCAATGCCTAATTTCTCAGCAACCATTGCCAAGTCATTGATATAACTAATTCGTGTCGCCAACATGCCAGAGATACTCAACTTGGTAAATTCAGCATCTAAAATGGGCATAAATAAATATTGCTGCTGACGTGGGAATAAAGGGCGTAAGAGTTCCTTAATTTTAATTTGAGCAACATCCGATGCAGCCCCAACAATCAACTGCTTGGCTTGGGCAAAGCTTTGTAAAGCGTTTCCTTCCTGAATCATGTCGGGTAAATAGACCCACTCATCTTCATGCAAAATTTTTGCAAATTTTTCTGTCCCATGCAGTCCTAGAGTAGACGCATTAATCATCAGTTTGGGGTGAATAATGGGGCGTTGCTTGATTACCTTGAGAATTTCGATACATTGCTCTTCTTCGGCAGGGTTAAAACTGAAGAAATAGGCATCTGCATCTAATGGAATATCATTAAAGTCGCAGTATTTTAAAAAACTACTTTGTTGTTTGTTGAGTAGATTTTTTACAGCTTCATCTTGCATATACATTTGTTCGCTTTCATACGTTTTCAGTGGTTCATACCAAAAAACGTGATGACCGCATTCTGCTAGCAAAGCAGCAAATACACCTGAAAAAAGTGTTTGTCCAAATACTGCAACCTTCATATCAATCTCTTTTTATAGTTTTAGTTCTTTGATCAGCGCTTTAAATTCCTCACCTAATTTTGGATGGTCTACACCATAATGTAAAACTGCTTTGAGATAGCCCAGTTTACTGCCGCAATCAAAAGTTTGACCTTTCATCCGATAGGCTTCCACCGTATCGGTCGCTTGCAAAGCTGCAATTGCATCGGTCAGCTGAATCTCATTACCTGCACCTTTAGGCGTATTTTCGAGCAATTGCATGATTTTAGCCGGTAAGATATAACGTCCAACGACGGATAAATTGGATGGCGCAGTGCCGACTGCCGGTTTTTCGACAATGCCTTGCATGACGATGCTATGCCCTTCTTCAGGTGTAGAAGCAACATCTACAATACCGTATTGATCTACCATGTGATCTGGTACAGCTTCCACCATAATTTGTGATGCATGGGTTTCATCAAAACGTTGAATCATGAGACTTAGATCATTATTTTCAGATGGATCTTTGACTAAAACATCTGGCAATAGCACAGCAAAATCATCATTACCCACGACAGATTTTGCACAAAGGACAGCATGACCTAAACCAAGCGGTTGAGGCTGACGTACACTGATTACACTCACATGGGGAGGTAAAATCTCGGTAATTTCTTTAAGCAAATCAAATTTCTTTTTATGTTCTAGAGTGGTTTCCAGCTCAAAGTTACGATCAAAATAGTTTTCAATGGATGCTTTTGAGGAATGGGTAACCAGAATAATCTGTTCAATACCAGCAGCAATTGCTTCTTTAATTACATATTCAATCGCTGGTCGGTCAACCACGGTGACCATTTCTTTAGGAATAGATTTACTGGCAGGTAAAAAACGCGTACCTAAACCTGCAACTGGGAGAATGGCTTTTTTGATCATTACAAATAGTTCACTAATAAAAAATTATGACTTAATTTCATCTTTAATTTTTTCAGGATCATTTCCTTGAAATAAAGAAGGGCCAACATGACCCGGTGCATTAATACCTTCGCGTTTGGTCATCACACCGACTGTTTTGAACATGATTTTAAAGTCAACCAAAGTATTATGGTTATCCACATACCAAACGTCGCATTTAAAACGTTCTTCATAATCAAGTTCATTTCGACCACTCACCTGTGCTAGGCCTGTCATCCCAGGCTTAACTTCCAAGCGACGAGCTTGTTCTGGTGAATATAATGCTACAAAGTCTTTAAGCATAGGACGTGGACCAACAATACTCATATCCCCTTTTAAGACGTTTATGAGTTGTGGCATTTCATCTAAACTTGTAGAACGAAGTTTTTGTCCAAAAGGTGTTATACGCTGTTCATCTGGTAATGGATTGCCTTCTTTATCCACTGCATCTTTCATCGACCGGAACTTAATCATTTTAAAAAGCTTGCCGTCTTTACCAGGACGTTCTTGCAGAAAAAATATTGGAGAACCTAAGTTTTTACGGACCTTAAAAGCAACCCAACAAAAAATTGGTGATAAAAGGACGAGTGCTATTAGTGCGATAACAAAATCAACTAAACGTTTCATAATTAAAAATACCACTCTTATTTATGAACTTTTTTTCGTAGAAAAGTATTATAAATTTTACCTAGCAATGAACTAGGCATCAGCCTAAAAGCAGACCTTATTAGGAAGAGAATATTAGCATGTATTGGGTTTTGAATTTTGAGTTCTTTTTTTAAATTTAGTAATTGTTTTTCACTTTTAATATATTCGTAACCTTTACGGCGCGCATGCATTCCATTGTCAATTCGCGCATAAACGAGTACATCAGGCAAATTCTGAACTTTATAGCCTTTAGCAATGACTCTAAGAAATAAATTATAATCTTCCATCCAAAGATGATGTTGATAACCGCCAACTTCAATAATTTTAGGCCTTCTATATGCAATAGTCATGTTATTAAATGGACTTTGCTTTTTTGCATATTCCCTTAAAGCCAAATTATCCAAAGGAACAATACGCATACCTGATGGGGATGTTATATCATCGACAAATTCGGTAATTTGCCCCCCTAAAATGACCAACTCACTGTCTGCTTCAAAACATTTAATCTGTTTCTCAAAACGATCAGATACACTTATATCATCAGTATCAACTATAGATACAATTTCGTATTGGCAATTTTGAAGACCGATATTTTTTGCTTTCCCAGTACCTACATTATCTTGGAGCTTAATTATTCGTAAAGTTTGTTGTAAACGCGCCGACCATAGCGCAATTGACTCATATAGCTCAGTTGTTAGAGGGCCATCTTCCACCAAAACAATTTCTGTTGGTTTTAAAGTTTGCTGATCCCATATACTTTTCATACAAGCATTAAAATGTTCAGGCTTTTCTTTATAGTAAATAGATATTAAAACCGAGAACATACAATTAACCTTTAAAAATTTGTTCCGACCAAAGATGTAAGATTTTTTCAGGTTGATAATTTTCTGCGTTCTTTAAAGAATTCTGTGAAAATTTAACCAAATCCAATGGAGAACTAGCAAGTAAAAGAATACGATCTGCTAGTTGATCTATATTTTGATCCTCAACCAAATAACCATTCACTTTATCTTTAATAATATCACTTGGTCCATTAGGACAATCGTAAGAAACAATAGGCAAACCGAAACTTTGGGCTTCAATCAAAACCATAGGTAAACCTTCATATTTTGATGACATCACAAAAAAACTAGATGCTTCATAAACACTCCTTATATCAGAGGTAGCTCTTTTTAAATGAACATTTCCAATCGCATTTGACTGAATATATTCATCCAACAAAGCTTCATGCTCACCCTCACCAAAAATAGAGAGCTGCCACTCAGGAAGTTGATCGAATATTTTCCCCCATGCTTTTAGCAAATGGACATAGTTTTTTTGATCAGTTAATCGCCCTATTGCAACTATTTGCTTTTGTGTTCGATTTACCGTATTAACGACTGGAAAAGGTGAAAAGTTTGGTATAACCACTACATTGCCATGAAACTCATTAAAGTAGTCTTTATCTCTATTTGTTAAAGTGACAACTTGATGTATTCGCTTGTAAAACATTTTGCTTACGATCTGAACAATTTTAGGCCTACTAATGAAGGATACATGTTCTAATGTTACAAGCTTTTTGACATTAGGAATAAGTGCGCAGAGTAGAGACAACTTACCCATATTATGAACAATGACTGAATCTGGTTTTTCCTGTGCAATAAAGCTCACAAGCCCCTTATAAAATTGGTATCGCGAACCCGATATTTTTTTCACTTTTATCTGTGGATTAAGTGCATAAGCAACTTCACTATAATCAGCATCTCTGTTAATAATAGTGACTTCATATTTAAGCTCTTCAACTAGTTGATTTGCAAGTATACAAGCCACTCTCTCACTACCAGAACGATTTTTGAGTGAGTTGATAATAAAATTAACCCTAACCATTGTATTCAACTTAAAACTCTTAGATATGAACTAGAAAGGTGTTCAGAAGCTTGGAAAAACCATGTTATATACGCTATGAAAATAAAATATAAAAGCATAGATGCATAATATAATCCTCTACTCAACCTCGCCATCAAAATTATAGGTAAAATAAAAACTTCCGTATATAGGAAAACATTTGAGAGTCTCCCACTTACGATTGCGAAATCATAAAAGCCTAGTCTCAATGTCAGCCCAACTGTAAACATATAAATCAAGAAAACATATAACTTATTATGGAGCAAGCCTTTATCTGTGAAAAATAAAAAAAATAAAAAAAGAAGGTAACCTTTTAAATTTGAGAGTGACAGAAACCCGACTTCACCTCCATATTCAACTGTTTCGGAATATGATTCTAGGCGATCAAAACTATTTACCATATAGCCCTTAAGAAAAACACGTATAAAAATAAAACCGAGTATTAAAATCAATAAGTTTAAGAGTCTAAATTTAAACAATGATGCTGAAATATCAATTTTTTTGATTAAAAAATAATATAACAATGCAACGATTGAGAAAGCAAAAGAAATTTGATGAAATAAAATTGCAGTTGCAAATAAAATTAGTGAAGTAATTTTTTTATTACTTAATAAAAGTAAAGAGGCGTAAACCGCCAAAGAAACAGCAAGTGCTTGTCTTATTTGCATAAATTGCTGCATAAAAAAGTAACCTGTCGGCAAATAAAAAGCCATTACATGCAAATAATTGATATTAAGCAATCTAGATGTTTTATAAATAATAAAGAAGATTATTAATGAAAATAATGAAAATAATATAACATCACTCTGAGTGAAAAGTGACACTATTTTTGAAAACAACCCCCAACCTAATTCGACACCAGTCTGCTCATAATAACCTGTATAACTTGTCAAGTCATAAAAATCAACCGTCTTAAACAGTCGATAATATACAGCTGAATCTGGCGTATCCCCCCTCACTCCGACAATAAAAGCCAAGGGAATTAGTACAATAAAATAAAATAGATTCCTATTTATTTTCATAATCTTCAATACTCATTACTGAAATAGTATTTTTTTATTTTGTTAATAACTCTATCAAAAAATGAAAACTTCCAAGAATATCCCCAATGATGTATGCCATATGTTTCATCTACGATTTGATTAAACATAAGCTGTTTTACCGGCTTTGATTCATCAAATGGATTATAAGGATAAAATGAATCTGATTTTAATATTTTAAAGTTAGAAAACTTTGAATCATTGTAAATTTTTCCTAAAATTTGAGGCATTGCAATATACATCGTACTATTTTGATCATAATATTTTAACATTTTATACATCAAAATATTTCCCTTGAGTGATCCAATAGCGCCACAACTCACCTTACTCTTGTCTGAATCTTCATAAGCAGAAAAAAAGTCATATATCAACAAAGGACTTAAATCCCGAATTATTTCCATGTCCGTATCTAAATAAACTCCACCATATTCATAAAGTGCATAACAACGAACATAGTCAGCTGCAAAAGCATATTTTTTATCTTGTAATGCTTTTTTTACAAATGGGTGGTCAATAGGAGAGTTCAATTCATTCCACTCTTTAATTTCCCAATCTGGCAAATATTTTTTCCAACTTAAGATGCATGCTTGGATTAATGCTGATTTTTCTTGATCACCAAACCAACAAAAATGAATCACTTTAGGTATCATATATACCTCCTAAAACCAATCTTTCATTTTCACAAAAAAATATTTGCAGTAAACCAGAAACCCTCTATTAAAAATTACTGAAGGATTTTCCATTATATATTCCAATAAAAGCTTTAAGGATAAAGCTTTATTCTGCTGCCCTGTCCAAACGATATAAGTCCATCTTAGCTTGCTATATGCTTTATCATATAAATTATGTCCTTTATAAAAACTCAGCGTCTTCATATTGTTATCATAAATAAATTTAGAGTTCTTGGTGGTATTATTGGAGTGTATTCTATAATTTGCAAATGTGTCTGATAAACAATACACACTTCCTTTCTCTGCCATTTTCAACCACATATACCAGTCCTCAACCAATATATCAGGATTATAGCCACCGACTTCATCTAAAGTCGACTTTCTCATTAGCTGAGTTGGTGCATAGAATTGACATTCATTCAAAAATATTTTATCAAAAGCATATTCTTGCTGCTTCAATTTATCTAATTTTTTAATATTATTATTTTCATCAATATAATTTGCACTACCAAAAACTGCTGTAGTTTTTGGATTTTCTTCCATATATTTGACCTGCAAGTTAATTTTATTTTTTAAAATAATATCATCTGAAGCCAATGCTGCAAAATATTTACCTTTACTCCAAGCAATAGATTCATTTAAAGTTGCGCTCAATCCTTGATTAGGGCGATTTCTAAACTCAAATCGAACGAAACGTTGCTCACAAGCAGGGAGCATTTTTTCAATAATTTCAACAGAACTATCTTTAGAACCATCATCAATAATAATGAGCTCAATATTTTGATAAGTCTGGTCAATCACACTTTGAATGCTGTCTCGAACAAATTGTTCGTGGTTATAACAAGGAATAATAATAGAAACTAACGGAAAATTACTCACTGTACAAAATACCTCATTATCACTAATATTAGAAACTGAATTCTACGTTTTGAACTCAAATCACCAAATAAACTATTTCTCCAAATAAATTTAGTTGCATCGCTAATTGCGGACTTCCAATTTTCGATATTCTTCAGCGATTTACGGTTAAAAAATAAATATTTTCCTGCTTCCCATGCATATACAATAATAACTGCAGGACTTACCTCACTTTTATCTTTCGAGGAAAGTATTTTATACAAAATTATTGAATTAAAAATTTTCTTATATAATTCTTTATTGATTCTCTTAGTGGTAGACTGTAGATTATTATTATAAAAATATATACCATCTGAAACTTTTATGAGACGCGAATAATAGAATGCTAAACGTGTTATCACCTCATCATTATTTATATAGTTTTTGGTATTCTTTTCTTCATAATCTATGTATGCACACATTAAAATATCTTTTCTATATACTCCTAGCCCATGTACTCCCCACCTTTCTAAGGAGTTCTTTAGTGCATCCCGACCACAAAAAAATGATTTACTCGTATAATAGATAAAATCATTTAAAACTACCTCTCCATTAACTTCACTTTTATACTTCAAGTTGAAAAGAACTATGTCTACTTCAGTATTGAAATTAGTCATGGCTTCGTTTATAGCATCTTTAGAAAGCTCATCATCACAATCCAGTATTGCAATAAAATTTCCTGATGCGTGCATCACACCGTTCTTTCTAGCGCTAGCAGCCCCTTGATTTTCCTGATTTATTAGTCTAATTTTTAGATCTGGATATTTCGCAGCAATCTGAACAATTATATTCTTAGAGTTATCCGTAGAACCATCATTTACAAAAATAGCTTCTATAGCTTTATAAGTTTGACTTTGAATAACATCAAAACATTTCTCAATATTTTTCTCTTCATTATAGACTGGAATAATGATTGAACATAATTGATTCACATTAATACTCCATACTCTTAAGTTTAATGTTTGAAAATAAACCGCATACTAGCCAGTACATCAAACAATTTATAAAAAATGCAATTGCAATACCTTCAAAGCCAAAATATAAAATCGATAAGTAAGTTATTGGAAGTATACTTAGAGCAAACACTGTTTCTGTAATAACAAACAACCCCGTCATCGCTTTACTTAGCATCATGAAGCTAATAATCCAACTTGCAATTTTAGTCACATCACCAACTAACTGCCATGTTAACAATTCAAGCATTGGCATAAATTCATCTGTAAACAAAAACTTAACAACTATTTCTTTAAAAAGATAAATGAGAATAGACGATATAATCGCAACAGGTAAAATAACCTGATAACCTAAAAACACTTCCTTTTTAACCTCTTCATATTTTTTTAGTTCAGACAGTCTAGGTAGGTAATACACACCGAGGATCGTAGAGGCAAATAACAAGTAACCATTACTTAATCTTGTCATTGCATCCCAATACCCTGCATAAACTAAACCAAATTGCTCAATAACCATGTTTCTAAGCAATATTTGTGCAATATTGCCAAAAAACACACTTACAAAAGCCATTAATGCAAATGCTGCTAACTTCTTAGCTATATTCTTCTCGACTTTCCCAAAAAAACTTTTTAGATTAAACCACTCCAACTTAGAGCATAAAAACATCGTTACTAAAAAAGCGAGTGATTGATAAATTGACAGTGCGATCAATGCGCCATATAACTGATAATAAATCGCTAAGAGGCTTGTGATAATAAGTGAAAAGATACTCCCCGCAATATTAGCTACCACCATCTTTTTTACTTCTTTTACGCCATTCAGAATTGCCAAAAAGAAAGAGTTGAACGTAAAAAATACTAGAAAAATTGCAAACCAAACTAATACTTTAGAGTATTCATTAGAATGAAAAATATAAATGGCTATCTGATTTTTAAAAATCAAAATCAATAGCGCTGAAACTGTACTAAAAATTAGGATTAAAGTCCCTGAGGTTCGCCAAACTTCTATTTGCTTTGTTTTTTCTTCATGATATTCAGCTGTATATTTTATTATAGCGGTATTAATTGCACTTCCAGCAAAGGTTGTTATCATTTGAATAAAATTTTGGAATTGACCAATAGCAGCATAACCAGCAGGTCCGACGTATACGGCTAATATTTTATTCAATAAAAACATTGTGGCTGTTTTGATTAAAACAGCCACTCCATTTAGCACACTGGTCTTAAGCAAATTCATTTTAGGCGTTAAAACTATTACAAAGCTGAATTACTTTTTCTACATCTTCCAAACTCAGCGTTGGCCCCATAGGTAAGCTTATTACTTCATCATGAATCTTCTCGGAGATCGGATAACTCAAATTATTCCATTCTTTATAAGCCTGTTGCTTGTGTGGGGGAATTGGATAATGGATTAACGTTTGTACGCCATTTTCTGCTAAATATTGCTGTAATGCTTCTCGATTTCTTGAACGAACGACAAATAAATGCCAAACATGTTGGTCATATTGAGACACATCTATATCAGACAAAGGCAAGCTCAATTCAGGGTTTTTAATCCCCTCAAGATACATTTTTGCAATTGTACGACGATGTTTCACTTCTGCATCTAAATGTTTTAATTTGACATCAAGCATCGCTGCTTGAATTTCATCTAGTCGACTATTCACACCTGGAACTAAATTTTTATACTTTTCATGCGAGCCATAGTTACGCAATGCTTTTAACATGTTCGCTAATTCTGCATCATTCGTAGTAACTGCACCTGCATCACCCAATGCACCTAAATTTTTTCCAGGATAAAAACTAAAACCTGAAGCATCGCCCCAGTTTCCTGCTTTTTTACCTTGTATTTGTGCCCCATGACTTTGTGCGGAGTCTTCTAAAACCAATAAATTGTATTGTTTAGCAATTTGCATAATTTCTGGCATTTCTGCCAATTGACCATATAAATGGACAGGTAAAATCACTTTAGTTTTAGTCGTTATTGCTTCTTTTATTTTTATAGGATCAATATTGTAGGTAGAAATATTTGGCTCAACTAAAATTGCAGTCAAGTTATTTGCTGTAATCGCAAGAATACTAGCAATATAGGTATTTGAAGGAACAATCACTTCATCACCATCATGAAGCTTACCCAGCTCTTTCCAAGCACGTAAGGTTAAAATTAATGCATCTAAACCATTGGCCACGCCAATTGCAAATTTAACCCCGCAATAGTTTGCAAAATTTTGTTCAAACTGTTCTAGCTCATTTCCACCAATATACCACCCAGAATCAATAACTCTCGTGCAAGCCGTAATTAACTCTTCACGATACTGCTGATTAATATTTTTTAAATCTAAAAAGGTAATCATTCTTATATATAACCTTTAATTATTGCAGGGTTGCCTATCACTATTGCATTTGCGGGAACATCTTTAGTCACCACAGCACCAGCACCAATCAGTGCATTTTGGCCAATACGAATTCCAGGTAAAATGGTGGCATTGGCCCCAATGCTCGCACCCTTTTCAACAATCGTTTGAGAAAACTCTTCTGGATACTGCTTTGAACGGGGTTTTTTATCATTTGTAAACGTAACAGATGGGCCAATAAAGACGTTATCTTCTAGTGTGATCCCATCCCATACATAGACGCCTGATTTTATGGTGACATTGTTACCAACGATGACATCATTTTCAATGAGAGTATGCGCACAAATATTACAATTTTCACCAATTACAGCATGCTGTAGAATGACGCTAAACTGCCAAACTTTGGTTTTCTGTCCAATTCTTTGGGATTTCACGTCTGATAAAGGATGAATAAAAGGTTTATGTACTTCTTTTAAAAATTCTTGATAATCACGAATATAATCAGATTCAGTAAAATGCTCACTTGCCAAAACAAGTAGAACACAGTCCTCAGAAAAATCATGCATTTCCCGCCAGATCAATCCTTCAATAACCAAACCTTGGGTCGGGTTATCTAAAATAACTTCTTCTTTATTAGAGCCATTTTCCAGAATAAATCTGCAACTACCTTTTAAACATATTGCAACTTGTTTGAGATCAATATGAGCATGAAATCCACGAGGTTTATCTACTGTATTAAAAATATAATATAAACGCTTAACTTCAAAGGGAATGGACTGATTGGACTCAATAGCCACTAACCCACCACGGTCATCACCAAAGTTCGGTAAGTCAATTAATTCTACAAGACTCATCTTATTCAGCTACCAAAGAAATCAAATATTGACCATAGTCATTTTTACTCATGCTTTGCCCAATTTTTAACACTTGCTCTTTACTCAACCAACCTTGATTAAAAGCAATTTCTTCAAGACAAGCTACTTTATAACCTTGGCGTTTTTCTAAGGTCTCTACAAATTGTGCTGCTTCAAGCAAACTTGCATGTGTACCTGTATCGAGCCATGCAAAGCCTCGACCCAATAGCTCAACACTTAAGTCACCCCTCTCCAAATACATTTGGTTCACTGTCGTAATTTCTAATTCGCCACGCTCTGAAGGTTTAACTTCTTTTGCAATTTGAATCACATCATTGTCATAAAAATATAAACCTGTCACTGCAAAATTTGATTTTGGTTGCTTAGGTTTTTCTTCTAATGAAATTGCGCGTTTATGCTCATCAAACTCAACTACACCAAAACGCTCAGGGTCTTTTACTTGATAGCCAAAAACTGTAGCGCCTTTTTGGCGAGCTACAGCCTGCTTCAGCATTGGTGTAAAGCCCTGACCATAGAAAATATTATCGCCAAGTACCAAGCACACATTGCTATCACCAATAAATTCTTCGCCGATAATAAACGCTTGAGCCAACCCATCCGGACTAGGTTGAATGGCATACTGCAAACGAACACCAAACTGTGAACCATCACCAAGCAGGCGTTCAAAGCTCTCTTTATCCTCAGCTGTCGTAATAATCAGAATATCCTGAATGCCTGCCAACATAAGTACAGAAATTGGATAATAAATCATTGGCTTGTCGTAAATTGGGAGTAGTTGTTTAGATACACCCTTTGTAATTGGGTATAAACGTGTACCCGATCCACCTGCGAGAATAATACCTTTTGTATTCATTATGCATTCACACCTAATCTTTCACGTTGGTAACTGCCATCTTGAACACGACGACACCACTCTAAATTATTCAAATACCATTCAACTGTTTTTCGAATACCTGTATCAAACGTTTCTTCAGGTTTCCAGCCTAATTCATGGCCAATTTTTGTTGCATCAATGGCATATCGCAAATCATGACCAGGGCGATCTTGTACAAATGTGATCAGTGAATCATAAGCTTGTCCATTCGACTGGGGCTTTAACTCATCTAAAATCTTACAAATCTTTTTTACGACTTCAATGTTTTGTTTTTCATTGTGTCCACCAATGTTGTACGTCTCTCCCACAATGCCTTCAGTCACCACTTTATATAATGCTCTAGCGTGGTCTTCTACATATAACCAATCGCGAATTTGATCACCTTTACCATAAATTGGAAGTGCCTTACCTTCTAAAGCATTCAAAATCACTAAAGGAATCAATTTTTCAGGGAAATGATAAGGACCATAATTATTTGAACAATTGGTAATCATTGTTGGTAGTCCATAAGTTCGATGCCAAGCTCGAACTAAATGATCTGAACTGGCCTTACTTGCCGAATATGGCGAACTCGGAGCATAGGGTGTTGTCTCCAGGAACAAGTCATCTGTACCTTCTAAGTCACCATAAACCTCATCTGTTGAAATATGGTGAAAACGAAATGCTTGTTTTTTATTTTGATTTAAACCGTTCCAATAATGACGGGTAGCTTCCAGCAAGTGATATGTACCAATAATATTGGTTTCAATAAATGCAGCCGAACCTGTAATTGAGCGATCTACATGGGACTCTGCTGCCAAATGCATCACAGCATCTGGTTGAAAACTTTCAAAGATTTGATCTAATGCAATACGATCGCAAATATCAGTTTGAGAAAACTGATAACGCTCACTATCAGCAATACTTTCTAAAGATTCTAAATTGCCAGCATAAGTCAGCTTATCAATATTTAATACTTCATTATTAGTATGATTAATAATATGTCGAATCACGGCAGAACCAATAAAACCTGCTCCACCTGTTACTATAATCTTCATAAATATCCTAAATTTTAAAATTCACTGTATTAAGGTATAGCTTTAATTTTGTTATCCTTAATTATATCATCCAGTTAAATTAAATTTTAATACTACTATTAAAATTACTTATCTATAGATGCTGAGCAATAACCATCCACATATTTTTTTAGTATCGTAAATAATTCATTTAAATCATCACGATGCTTGTAACTTTTAAGCTGTATAAATATTTCAGCAACCTCTAAATATCCATAATATTTTTCATAAGACTTTAATATCCGTTCATGATCCGTTTTTTTTACATTTTCAGCATCAATTAACAACTCTTCATATAACTTTTCACCCGGACGTAGACCTGTAAATTGTATCTCAATATCACCTATACCATTTTCATCGATTGCTCGAAAACCACTCAAACGAATCATTTGTTTTGCCAAATCTATAATTTTGACTGGTTCACCCATATCAAGCAGAAATACATCACCGCCAGTCCCCATCGCACCTGCCTGAATCACAAGCTGAGCTGCCTCAGGAATCGTCATAAAATAACGCGTGACTTCTGGGTGCGTTACTGTAACAGGCCCGCCTTGAGCAATCTGCTTTTTAAACAAAGGGACGACAGAACCTGACGAACCAAGTACATTGCCAAAGCGTACAATACTAATTTGCGTTTTTGGATTCGTCGACGCTAGGCCCTGACAATACAATTCTGCCATGCGTTTAGACGCCCCCATCACATTGGTTGGACGTACCGCTTTATCGGTTGAAATTAAAACAAAAGTTTCAACATTTTGATTCACCGCTGCATCTACACTACGCTGTGTGCCAATGGACGTATTATAAATACCTTCAAATGGGTTTGCTTCAACAAGTGGTACATGTTTATAAGCTGCGGCGTGATAAACTGTTTGCACTTTGTACTCTTGAATAATACGTTCTAATTTTTGCTGATTGGTGACAGAACCTAGCACTGGAATAATTTGTATATCAGAAGCCTGCAATTCACGATCAATTGAATACAAAGCAAATTCAGACATTTCAAACAGCACTAACATTTTAGGCTGATGCTTCACAATCTGACGACATAACTCAGAGCCGATCGAACCGCCCGCCCCTGTCACCATGACCACTTTATGTTTAATATTTTTTTCTAACAGTTCAGGTTTCGGCGGTACAGGATCACGGCCTAATAAGTCAATAATATCCACTTCACGGATATCTGAAACTTGGACTTGCCCATCCACCAGTTGCGTTACCCCTGGCAGTTCCATAATTTTGACATCTGCTGAATCAAAAGACTCAATAATCTCTTTTTTCCGTGCACGACCAACGGAAGGCATGGCAAGTAATACTTCTTCAATGCCAAATTTTCCAAGTTTTGCTTGCGCTTTTTTGGGTGAATAAATTTTTAAACCACTCAGTGACTGACCTTGTAAGGAGCGCTTATCGTCAATAAAACACACGGGCAAATAATCATCTGAGCGGTTTAAAGCTGCTGCAATTTGTTGTCCTGCCAGCCCTGCGCCATAAATTGCCACACGTTTACGGCTTTGCTTTTTGGCAAAAGTTTTAAGAGTAGCGTAGCGAATGACTGCACGGCTCCACCACATGTATGAAAACAGCATAAAGCCATACATGAGCGGAATACTCATGGGAATAAATGCAACATTCAATTTTTTGATCGTGTATAAGGCCACGATTTGAATAAATGTCCCGATTAAAATTCGCAGCAGATAGTCTTCATTAAATGAACGCACAATTGCGCGGTAAATTCCGAGCAAAGCAAAAATAGCAATGCCAAAAATACCGACATAAATATACCAAGCATCCAGTCCTTGCATGACCTGTACATTGGGACGCGCCAAACGTATGGCATAAGCAAGCCACATCATTAACGGTAAAACACAAATATCCATCAGCACCAAAACGATTTGTTTTTGGCGACGCGGTAATGATGCTATAGAACGGATAAAGTCTTTCACAAGATGCTCAAATAGGGTCAATAAAGCGAATGAGAGCGCATATTATACGCTCTTTTCAGGTTTAGATTTTTGCGATCACCGCTTGGATCGCATCCACGGTTTTTTGTAGGCTGTGCTCGGACAAGGTTGGGTGTACAAGGAACATTAAGCTTGTTGCACCTAGCTGTTTAGCTTGCGGTAAAGACTGCGCAGGACGCCAAGGCGTACCATCAAATGCTTTTTCTAAATACACTTCTGAACACGAGCCGCTAAAACAAGGCACATTCAATGCATTGATTTCTGCCATGATTCGGTCACGCGACCAGTCTACAGGCAAGGCTGAAGTATTCACTTGCACATAGCATTTATAGGCTGCATGCACATATTCAACAGACGGTTTTACTACAGTAAAATACGGACTATTTTCAAATGCCGCTTGGATAAGCGCCATATTGGCATTACGTTTTGCCGTCCATTCAGGCATTTGTTTGAGTTGCAGGCGACCAATCACGGCTTGCATTTCCATCATGCGCCAGTTGGTGCCAAATGAGTCGTGTAACCAACGGAAGCCCGGTGGATGTTGCTTGTTATACACGCTATCAAAGTTTTTACCGTGATCTTTATACGACCACATTTTTTTCCACAGACTTTCATCATTGGTGGTGACCATACCGCCTTCACCGCCAGTGGTCATAATCTTGTCTTGGCAAAACGACCATGCACCAATATGACCAATTGAACCTGCGGATTTACCTTTATACATCGCACCATGCGCTTGAGCACAATCCTCAATCACGAAGATGCCTTTCTCCTCTGCCAATTGCATGATTGGATCCATATCACACATCCAACCCGCCAAATGCACACAAATAATCGCTTTGGTATTCGGTGTAAGCACCGCTTCAATAGTACGACGTGAGATGTTTTGTGAATCGAGTTCCACATCAGCAAAAATCGGATTAGCACCTGCAGTCACAATCGAACTTGCTGAAGCCAAGAAGGTACGTGAAGTGACAATCACATCATTCCCTGCACCGATGCCGAGGGCTTTTAGGGCTAAATCGAGTGCCACGGTGCCATTGGCTACGGCAACTGCATGCTTGGTTCCTGCAAACTGTGCAAATTCCTTTTCAAATTCACGGCATTCCTGCCCTGTCCAATAATTCACTTTATTGGACAAAAGAACTTTTGACACCGCATCGGCTTCTGCTTGGGTAAAGCTTGGCCAAGGCTCAAATGCACTGTTTAACATGGAATTTTCCTAAAACGTATTACTGTGAAGTCGTGACAATCCGCGCAGGATTACCCACCACTGTTGCGCCCGCAGGGACACTTTTGGTGACTACGGCGCCCATACCGACAATCGCGCCTTTACCAATCACCAAAGGCTGATCGGGGGTGCCTTGCTTAATCATGGCCCCTGCGCCAATATAAGCATGGTCGTGAATATGAATATTACCGTTGCATTTTACGCCTGGCGCAAAGGTAACGAAATCCCCAATCACACAATCATGCTCGACATAGCTATATAAATTGGCGTGGAAGCATTTTCCGATTTTAATATTGGAGGTAATGGTGACAAATGGACTGAGTGCTGAACCTTCTGCAATTTGTACTTCATCCATGAAAATGACGTTGTCAGCACAGATTGACCAAAGCTGAATACCATCCACTTCTAAACGCTGGGCAATTTTTTCGCGTACACGACTATTGGCAATCGCAATTTGCACGTATTTTCTTGATGCTGATTCATTTAAAAATGCTGAATAATTCATGGCACGATGACCATTCACCTCACCCATCTCTGTTAAGGCATCATCAATAAAGACAATTTCAGAACTGTCTTGTTCACGGGCTAATTGCTGCCGTGCCACCGGCATGAGACTACGCCCACAGCCCGATGCCCCATAAATCGCAAACAGTTTAGTCATTTTTATGTTCCGCAGAGCCGGTAAATTTGCTCATGGTTGCCTCACCTTCCGCGCTGATATCATCTTTGGCAATCACTTTTTTTATGGTTTTCAGCATGATTTTAAAATCGAGCCACAATGATTGGTTTTCAACATACCATGTATCGAGTTCGAATTTCTTTTCCCATGAAATGGCATTGCGACCATTCACTTGCGCATAACCCGTGATACCCGGACGCACGTTGTGACGTTTGGCTTGCTCGCTATTATATAAAGGTAGATATTCCATCAGTAATGGACGTGGACCAACAATACTCATGTCACCTTTAATCACGTTCCACAATTCAGGCATTTCATCGAGACTGGTGGCACGGAGCATTTTACCAAATGGGGTGAGACGTTCACTGTCGGGTAATGGGTTGCCCTCAGCATCCAGCGCATCTTTCATAGTGCGGAACTTAATCATTTCAAATGGTTTGCCATGTAAGCCCGGACGCACCTGACGAAATAGCACTGGCGAACCTAAATTCTTTTTCACCTTATGAGCCACCAAAGCATAAACAGGAGACAGCAGCACCAGCGCAGATGATGCGATCACAATATCCAATAAGCGCTTTAACATGGTTCACTCTTAAGATTAGATGAAGATGGGGAAATGGTATCCATTTCTAGCAATGATTATACCCTGTTCGAGACCATCAGATTTGTAAAATATTTCAACCGTCAAAGGGACTCAAGTAGTGCCCATTCCAAAAGATCCCGAAAATATAGTCGTTTAGAGATCGGTCCAACGACGATTGACTGCATGACCCGGGTTATTCATGCTGATCACCTTCGCGTAGTTTCCTACCGCAGTTGCATTTTCAGGAATGTCTTTCGTCACAACGCTGCCCGCACCGATAGTGGCATTATTGCCAATTTTTACATGCTCAATAATGCAGACATTTGGCCCAATATAAACATTGTCACCAATTTCTGCTGCTTGACGGCCGCCATTGGCACCAATCGTTGTAAATTGCGATAAATTTACATTATTGCCAAGCACAGTCGTAGGGTTAACAACCAGCGGCCCGCCATGACCAATAAACAGACCATATCCAATTTGAGTTGTGGTATGAATATCTATGCCGTACTGCTTTTTTTTATAATAATAAATGGGATAAGCCAACTTTGCCCAAAATGATTTTGCACTGGCCAAACGCAGCCAAAATGAAAAATTAAAACCACGATTGAAAAAATAAGTTTTCAAAAATGATTTAAAACCAAGATTGCCCGTATAACGGTATAAATCACTTTTTATATATTTTAAAGTCATCTGGATCGCCTCTTAAATTGGGTGAATCGCCTTTAATGGATACCCATTTCAGCCAGCAAATGCTTATTCACTTGATGCACATCATATTTATTCAGCGCAATTTCTCGCGAACGCTGTCCCATATACTCAATCAGTTTTGGATCTTCAATAAAGTATTGCATGCATTGCACCAAATCATCTACAGACTTCACTCCGACCAAATAACCATTCACACCGTGCGATACCGTTTCACGACAACCTGGTGCATCGGTGGTAATAATCGCCCGTCCCATAGCCATCGCCTCTAATACCGTACGTGGCGTGCCTTCACGGTAGGAGGGCAACACGTAGACCGAGCTTTCCGCAATTGCAGGACGTACATCACTCAGTTTACCCCAATAGTTGAGGCGACCATCGGCAATCCATTCATCAAGTTCGGCTTTAGAAATAGCTGATGGATTATCATCAATCCAACCGACCAAATGAAACTCTGTTGCTGGGTGTTTTGCTTTGATGATCCGCGCGGCTTCGGCATATTCACGTACGCCTTTATCACCAAGCAAACGTGCAATCAGTAAGAATGAAGCTTTGACTATCCCCGCATCATTTTGCGGTAAAGGCAATACATCAAAGTCTTGTACATTGACACCCGAACCATTCACCACCACCGTCGGCTTTTCGGCATCAAGCAAATGCATCTCTTGAAATAATTTGAGATCATCCGGATTTTGGAAAAAGACTTTGTCGCTATGTTTTAAAGCCTGTGCATATAAACCATGCACCAGTTTTTGAAACAGACTGCGTTTGCCCGATTCTACATTTTGGAAGGCATAACCTAGACCGGTAATTAAAGCAAAACGATGTGGTACTTTTGCAAGCCATCCAGCCAGCGTGCCGTAAATGACTGGTTTAATGGTATAAGACAGCACATAGTCAGGCTGAATTTGACGGATTTGCTGATAAAGATGTTTTAACAGTTTTAAATCTGCCAGTGGATTGGTGCCTGTGCGCTGCATGGGAATATCATGTACGGTGTATCCGAGCGACTGCAACTGTTGATATTCGTCAGGGAACGTACTCAGCTCAGGTGCCATGATGTGAATCTCATAGCCTTGATTTGCAATCGCTTCTAACAGCTTGCCACGGAAGTTCAGTGCAGAGGGCAAATAACTGCATATCATTAAAAACTTCATGCCTGTTGGCTCCACACCTGCATATATTGACTGCTGACCGTTTCGATACTGAAATTCTGTTCAACCCGTTCACGCGTTGCTTGTTTTAAAGCGTGTTTTTCTGCTTCTGTTTTTTGCACATACACCAAAATTGCATCTGCCAAAGCTTGTGCATTGCGTGGCGGTACAATTGCACCTAAGTCCTGCACAATGTATTTAGCATCGCCAACATTGGTACTAATACATGGCACCCCTGATGCCATCGCTTCCACCAAAACATTCGGAAAACCTTCGGTAATTGAAGTCATGAGGAATGCATCAATCGATTGATAAAAAGCAGGCATATCTGAGATTTGATCAAGCAAATACACTTTTTGAGCATCTAGCTGATACTGCTCGAACATAGTTTTCACTTCATGATTCTCTAGGCTTGCACCGCTGCCTGCAATTTTAAAGATGATGTTTTTATCTTTCAGCAAACCCATAGCTTCAAACAAATAGGGATAGCCTTTGGCCGTATGGTAACGCCCTGCAAAACCAATCACGGTTGGTTCATGCAATTGGGGATTAGGCTGAAACTTATCGAGAAATACGCCATTGGCAATCACTTGGCTATTGCCATTTTTAAAGCCGAAGGCCTGATGCTGCTGCATAGACGAATGCGCACAATAAATAATAGCACTAGGTTGCTGTGACAGTATTTTGCTTATGCCCAAGGCAATCTTGGTGCTGATTGATTCATCTTTAGGAGAAGCAAGAGAATGATGAATACCCCATACGACCTTTGGTTTTTTCGCTAAACCAATAACACTCAGACTGGTCAATGCATTGGCATGGTACATCCAGCATTGCACCGTTGCGGGCTGTAGATTTTTGAGTAATGCGCGCAGCTGACTCACCGTACTCAGCGTATTTAAACCATTCCAACCGAGCGCATAATGCGACTGACAACGCTCTAAAGTACTTTGATACACCTTGGAAGTTTTCATCAGTGCAATGATCACGTGCTGATAGTCATGTTCAGTTTGCTGAATTAAGCGTGCCAACATCATTTCGGCACCACCCACGCCTGCAAAGTTGGTGATCACATGTACCATCAAAGGTTTGCTCATGCCGCCGACTCCATCATTCGCAAATACTGCTTGAGCACGGTTTGCTTATGAAACTGCTGAATATGTGATTCAAAATCAGCATCTTGATATTGCACATAATCTGCAAATATCGCTTGCTGCATCGCTTGGGTTAAACCTGCCTGATCATTACATTCAACCAATAAACCAAACTTAGAGTTTTCTAGAATTTCCATTGGTCCACTTGGACAGTTGGTACTCACCACTTTCACTTTAGAGGCTAAGGCTTGAATAAGTACACCCGGCAAGCCTTCCCAATTCGAGCTTAAAACAAATAGCGATGCATATTTAAAATAAGCGTATGGATTGGCATCAAAGCCCGGCAAATCCACCACGTCTTTTAAACCCAAGTCGGCAACTAGAACTTCAAACTCTGCACGCAATTCACCCTCACCTAAAATCAATAATCGGGTTTCAGGATGCTGATCATGCAAGGCTTTAAAAGAGCGAATCAGAAAACCAAAGTTTTTTGCTTCAGTCAGGCGACCTACCGCCAAAATCACTTTATTGTCATTATTAAAAAAGCGATGTGTGACAGATACTTTCAGTTTTTCAAAATAGGTATCATCCAGTACAGGGTTATAAATGGTGCTCAGATTATTATTTTTATAGCCATAATATTCACGAAAATCGGCTTCAACCCCTTTGGAAACACAGACCACTTGCTGTGCCATGGGATAAGTCCAATTCACCAAAGTTTTCAGCAAAAATTTGGCAAGACCTTGCAATTTTAAGTTTTTGGACGGCGTAGATACTTCACGGAAGATTAATCGCGTTTTAACACCTGCGAGTTTTTTCGCAATACCTGCCACAATATTGGTGTGGGTTTGTGTTGCGACTAAGCAGTCGTATTGCTCAGCTTTCATTTTTATTTTTAAAGGCGTGATGCTATTCATCACCCGACCGCAATTAAAATTCACCAATTGAATTTTCGGGCTGACTTCAGGCAAGAGTTTGGCTTTATCACCTGTGACATTACACACGCCCAAATGAATATTTAGACCTTGTTCCGCAAAGCTGTTGGCGAGTTGAATGACTGTACGTTCTGCACCGCCACCGCCCAAGCTCGGCAAAAAGAACATGACTTTATTCAACATATGCAGACCTAAATTTTAAAATGGGAGAATATTAATGCAGTGTTTTTGAGGCTTGAATCGCCATGGCACGCTCAACACGCTCACGATAATCCGTGATGCCAGTAAGCTCACTGTCACTGGCACAGGTGCTTTGAATTTTGGCTTGATAATCAGCAAAACTGGATACCACTTTGGCAGGCACACCAATCGCCACGCTATGATCAGGAATATCTTTTGTCACCACTGAGCCTGCACCAATCACCACATTTGAGCCAATGCTCACGCCTGGCATTACAATGGTATTGACCCCAATAAACACATGCGAACCAACTTGAATTGGGGCAAAGCGTTGATAGCGCTTCCCTTGCTCATCTTTGACTAGACAGGTACTGCCATCATGGGTAATAAATTTCACCCCTGAAGTGACCGTCACATGGTCGCCAATGCTAACCAAGAACGGTTCTGAGCCCCAACTTTTAATATAGATTCGGCAGTTTTCACCGACTTTCACACCTTTTTTACGTGCATAAGCCACACTGCCCTTCGCCATAAAATAAGCAAGATCAAACAGCTGTCGAAAAGCAGAAACCATAAATGCCATACGCATGACCTATGTCAGGATCAGAAAATCAAAAGGGAGAAAATTAAGCTGAATATTTTACGCTGAAAATCTACTTTACGATATGGAAACCGCAGTCACGATACAGGATGAAAAAAAAGATCAGAGCGATTTGATTTTTTTAACAGGACTACCGACATAGATACCTGATTCATCCAAAGGTTTCGAGACGAGGCTACACGCGCCAATCACCGAATCACTTGGAATTTTCACACCATCAAGTACCGTCACCCGTGCACCAAGCCAAATATTTTCACCCAAACTCACGCCTTGTTTGGTAATCGCATCTTTCACCAACACATCAGGTTCACCAAATTTATGATTACTGGCAATAATGATGCTTTGCGTGCCAATGCGGGTGTTGTCTCCAATGCTGACACCGCCACAGCCATTGATAAATGACTTCGAGTTAATGCTGACATCTTTACCAATCGACACCTTGCCACCAAAGCATTTGATATAACAACTTTCACCAATAAAACTGTTATCCGCGATTTCTAAAATTGCACCTTGCTCGACGATTAAACTGACATGATCGCCAATATAAACATTGTTGCCGATCTTCACTTGTCCGCTAATATCGACCGTACAGGCTTTGCCGAAATAACGAAATTTGGTGCCAAAAGCCACATTATAAAATTGCTGACGGCATTGTGCAGTGAACCAATTTATCAGTTTTAACAGTTTAAAAAACATCAGCTTTTGTTTCTCCACACCACATATAAAATGGCAAAATTATAAATGATCAGTGCTACAGGCACCGCAAGCAACATATATACCTTATCAGCAAAGACTGCATAGAAGCCTGCAAATAAAGCGAACTTAATCATGAGTTCTACGATTTGCAACTTAAACAGCACTTGGCTATTGCGCTTAGCAATCAGAAAAGCTGAGCTTGGCGGATTACAGAAAATCGCCCAATAGCCCAAAGCTAAAATTTGGAAATAGCTCGAAATACCCACCCATTCACTGCCAAAAACCCATAAATATAAAGATTCAGGCAATACAAAGACCAAAGCAAATAATGGCAGTGAAACCAGACTGAGTAGTACACTCGCCTTTAAAGCACTTTGATTGGAATCCGTGGTTTTAAATTTGCGAATAAAGAACTGACGCAAGGTTTGCGAAATCAGGTTGATCGGCACACGTAAAGTCCGCTCGACAATGGCATAGAAACCCATCGCCTGCACACCGACAAAATGCGACACCACATAATACGGCAAGTTATGCGAAAAACTATTCAGCAAGGCATGCGGGGTATTGGCATAAATAAAATCTTGATAATGTTTAAATGCCTGCCAACTGACTTGATAGAGCTGATACTTCAATAGGTAGAGCAACATCGCCACGATCATCAGGATCGAGCTGACATTGTAGCTATTGACCAGACTGATCTGCATGAACAGTGGCAAACTCAGTTGTACTACAACGACGATCGCACTTCTAAAAATATTTAGACCTGCACAAAAATATTCTTTATGTACAGCAAATTGATAATTATAAACGCTCTGAATCAGCGTATTGGCAAGCACACCCGTTGCAACAGCAAACGCCATTTCAATATTTAAAATCAAGCTGATAACAATGCTACTCATCACAGCGATTACTGTTGAGAATATAGCCCCTTCAAAGATCAGGCTTTTTTTATCTTGTTCCTCAGCGACCAATAGCGCTTGATCCAAACGCAAATTGGCTACTGTTGAAAGCACACTGACAATCGCCAAAGCAATGCCATACGCGCCAAAGTCAGCAACAGAATACAGACGTGTTAAAACAGGAAGTGCGATAAATGTCATTATCGCACCTGCCAGTAAACTTAAGGTAATCAGTCCAATGGACTGATACTTTGCGAAGAGTTTCGCAATCATCGGTTCAAGATCATTTTAAGTTATTGACGTACCAACGCATGGCCAATTGAATGCCTTCGGCAATTTTAAACTGCGGTGCATAACCCAAACCTTGCTCAATTTTGGCAATGCTGGCTTGTGAATGACGTACATCACCCGCACGGAACTCACGGTACACAGGATCACGCTCAAAGTTCACCGCATTTTCAGCAAGTGCCACCTGAATGGCACGATATAACTCATTCAACGTAGTACGGTCACCCACAGCCACGTTATACACTTGGTTTTTAGCGTCATCAGATGCAGTTGCCGCCAAAATATTGGCTTGAACCGTGTTATCGATAAAGCAGAAATCACGGCTGGTTTCACCGTCACCATTGATGAAGACATCTTCGCCAGCGATCATTGATGCCGTCCATTTCGGAATCACCGCAGCATAAGCACCGTTTGGATCTTGGCGCTGACCAAACACGTTGAAATAACGCAAACCAATCGCTTTAAACCCGTATGTACGTGCAAATACATCGGCATACAATTCATTCACGTATTTGGTCACTGCATACGGTGAAAGCGGATTACCAATATTTTCTTCGACTTTTGGCAATGCAGGATGATCGCCATAGGTTGAACTGCTGGCGGCGTATGTGAAGCTGGCAACACCTGCATCACGCGCAGAAGTAAGCATATTTAAGAAACCGCTGATATTGGTATCATTGGTCGTGATCGGATCGGCAATCGAACGCGGCACAGAACCTAAAGCAGCTTCATGCAAGACATAATCCACACCGGCACAGGCTTTTTTGCAGTCGGCAAACTGGCGAATATCACCTTCAATAAAACTGAATTTTGCCCATTGCTCAGCAGTCACTAAACTTTGCACTTCATCCAAATTATGCTGATGACCTGTAGCAAAGTTATCTAAACCCACTACGGTTTGGTTGAGCTTGAGCAATGTTTCGAGAAGATTCGAGCCGATAAAGCCCGCAACACCTGTGACCAGCCATGTTTTAGGCGCTGTTTTAAGGTTTTCACATACCTGTTGATATTGATTCATTTTGGTATGCCCCTCTTACAAACGAAGATCAGATTCAGCTTGAGATAACACGTATTTCAAGTCATACAGCACATGATCAGCTTTACCCAACGCACGGATCGCATCTAAGCCCATGTCTTTAAACTGGTGATGCGCAACCGCTAAAATTACAGCATCATACTTGCCATTTTCCAGCGCCTGCACAGGGCTAATGCCGTACTCATGTTCAGCCTCAGCTCCATCGACCCAAGGATCATAGACATCAGCATCAATATGGTATTCTTTCAGCTCATTCACAATATCAATAATGCGGGTATTGCGGATATCCGGACAGTTTTCTTTAAAGCTTAAACCTAAAATTAAGACTTTGGCATCTTCTACTTGAATGCGTTTTTTCAGCATAGCTTTCACCAACTGAGTGACCACATAAGCCCCCATACCATCATTTAAACGGCGGCCCGCTAAAATAATTTCTGGGTTATAACCAATCGCTTGCGCTTTATGGGTTAAATAGTACGGATCAACACCGATACAGTGACCGCCAACCAAACCCGGGCGGAACGGCAGGAAATTCCACTTAGTACCTGCCGCTTGTAATACCGCTTCAGTATCAATGCCCATTTTATTAAAAATCAATGCCAATTCATTAATTAAGGCAATATTCACATCGCGCTGAGTGTTTTCAATGACTTTCGCCGCTTCGGCAACTTTAATGCTGGCTGCTTTGTGTGTGCCTGCTTCAATAATTAAATTATAAACTTGATCCACATAATCAGCGACTTCAGGCGTAGAACCTGAGGTGATTTTTAAAATATTCGTCACGCGGTGCAGTTTATCACCCGGGTTAATACGCTCAGGGCTATAGCCTGCATAAAAATCCTGATTAAATACTAAGCCTGAATTTTTCTCTAAAACAGGGATACACACTTCTTCAGTTGCACCCGGGTATACCGTCGATTCATACACCACGATATCGCCTTTTTTCAGCACTTTTGCAATGCTTTCTGAGGCTTTCACCAACGGGGTTAAATCCGGCTGCTTATATTCATCAATCGGGGTTGGCACTGTGACAATAAAGAAATTACAGTCTTTTAAATCTTCTAAATTTGCGCTGTAACTTAACTGAGCCGATTGTGCTAACTCTTCAGGAGAGACTTCTAAAGTATGATCACGTCCGCTACGTAATTCATCAATACGCTTCTGATGAATATCAAAGCCCACCACGGGAACTTTTTTTCCAAACTCAACAGCTAGCGGTAAACCGACATAACCTAATCCGATTATGGCAATTTTTAATTCGGAGAGTTGTAACATACTGAAGCCTATGTCATCGATGAATCATCAATCATCGTTATGTTGTAAATAGCGTTAAATTATATCAGAAAATCAAATTTCGATTGTGTAATGATGTTCTATGTCGACTGTAATTTTAACCAAAAAAGATTTATAGGATTAAACGATTCACCCTATAAGACCAACATTGCTCATCTCAAGAAAATTTAAATAACAATAAGATCTTTAAGATCTTTAAAAGATATTCATCCATGCATGTGTTGACTAAACACACGAATTAAAACAAATGTTAAGCTATATTCTGCAAAGTGAATAGTATAAACTTAGTAATCTAAAATGAGTAATTTGGGTGCTTTAGCCCGCATTTTAATGATTCAAATATTTTATAAATAGGATTTGTATTCGAGTGAGTTACTATCGTTATAGCTGCATGTTAGCTTTGAGTCTAAGTATGACGGGTTGTGCCATTACTTCAGGCTTACAAACCTATGACCTTCCTAAAGAAGGCACATTTCAAACTGATTTAGGTTCGACAGTTAATGTTATTAAACTAACTCAAGAAAATTTAGCTGCTGTTCAACCCGCTCAGGTTAACCAACAAAATTTTGCTCACTTATTTAATCAACATCAAAAGAGCTACCTCTTAAGTTCAGGCGATATCCTCACGATTTATTTATGGGCTTACCCAGAAATCACCCCACCTAATAATACAGTAAATAATAATGATGCTTCCCAAGCAAATGGTTATCAAATTGATCAAAGTGGTTACATTCAGTTTCCGATTATTGGTCGTTATAAAGCTGCAGGCAAGCCACTCACTCAAGTCAATCAGGAATTGCGTAGTCAACTCGCTCGTTACTTGAAAACCCCAGATGTGATTGTTCGCGTCCTTTCCTATCAAGGTCAACGTTACTCTGTCCAAGGTAACGTAATGAAAGGTGGTCAATTTAATCTGACCGACCAACCTACCAGCGTATATACTGCACTTGGTCTTGCTGGCGGCGTAAATACGCAATTTGGCGACAATACGTCTATTACCTTGGTACGCCACGGACAAACCTATACGTTAAATACTATCCAATTAGAACAGGCTGGCTATTCACTACATAATCTTCTCATCCAACCAAATGACACAATTTATGTCAACTCACGTGAAAACCAAAAAATTTATGTGATGGGAGAGTCTGGCAAAAACCAATCTTTACCAATGCGTGAACAAGGCATGAGCCTCAGTGATGTCCTTGGTGAAAGCCTAGGGCTTAACTCACTCTCAGCGAGTCGTAGCAAAATTTATGTAGTTCGTAGTGATATGAATAGCTCAATGACTGAAATTTACAATTTAGATTTAACCAGTATTGGTGACTTTGGGCTCGCAAACCAGTTCAAAATGCGTAGCAATGATATTGTATATGTTGATGCAACTGGTTTAGCTCGCTGGCAACGTGTGGTTAACCAAGTCATTCCTTTTTCAAATATGATTTATAATTTAGATAGGTTTGGTCAGTAAAGTTTTATATTATTAAAATGTCTTTTTAAGTCATTAAATATTTTCCCTAATTACCAATCTCATTCTTATTCTTTAGCAGTAAATACATGAACACAGAATCAAACTTGCAAGATGACACAATAGATTTAAAAGAGTTATTTTTTACACTTATTGCACAGTGGAAATTAATTATACTTTGTACATTTTTCACTTTTATTTGTGCAATTTTATATTTACGCAGTAGTGACGCTATTTATCAAACTGATGCATTAGTACAAATTAAATCAAATAGTACAAGTCCCTTGGCCAAACTAAGCTCTGAAATGGCAGCTATGGCAAGTTTTGCTGGCTTAGGTGGAGCAGGCGGAAATTCAACACAAAGTGAAATTGAATTATTAAAATCACGTGCGATTTTTGGCCAAGCAATCCAAAATTTAAATTTAGATCTATCTATTCATCCGCAAGAAAATATTCTACATAAAGTTTTTTATAATGATGAGTCTAGTTTAGATTACAATCAAAAAGGCATTATATTTTCATCAAATACAAATAATAATCAACTAAAATTTACTCAGTTCATTACACCTAAAGAATATGAAAATAAAACTTTAGTTTTAAAAATTAATAATGACCAATACTCAATTTTTGATGAAGAAACAAATAATTTATTAATTAAAGGAGAGCTTAATCATATTTTAAATCATACAGGTTGGAAAATTAACATTTCTGGCTCAGTCGTATCTGAACAAATATTCAATATTCAAAAGCACTCCTTACCTGCGGCTATGTCTAAAGTACTCAATGATTTTAATGTTGAAGAAAAAGGTAAAGGTACTGGCATATTAGAACTTACTTATCAAGGTATTAACAAAACCAATATTCCTGAAGTTCTTAATACAGTCCTTAATATCTATAAAGCGCAAGATATTGATCGCAGTGTAGCTGATAAAAATCAACAAGTTGCATTTTTAGAAAAGCAACTACCTGAATTAAAAAATGATTTAGATAATTCAGAGCGACAATTCAACCAATTCAGAGAAAAATTCGGAACAATTGATGTTAAAGAAGAATCTGAGCTATATCTAAAACAAAGTATGGAGCTTGAAACTCAAAAAATTCTACTTCAACAAAAACAAGCTGAATTAAGCGCTCAATACACATCTGAACATCCAGCAATGCAAGCCATTGGTGCTCAATTAGCAACAATTAGCTCTAAAATCACTGAAATTAATGGAAAAGTTAAAAAACTTCCAGAAATACAACGCTTATATTTGCAATATTATCGTGATGTTGAAATTAAAAACAAACTGTATACTAATTTATTAGGTACCTACCAAACTTTAAATGTAGCGAAAGCAGGTGAATTAGGTAAAGTAGATATTATTGACTTTGCTGTTGAACCCGTTAAACCAATAAAACCACGAAAACTTATTGTACTTATTGCTTCAATTCTAGTTGGAGGTTTCATCGGTGTATTCATTGCCCTTCTTCGCAACTTGATGAATACAGGTATCCGAAATCTTAGTCTTATTGTACGTGAGCATGATATTAAGAATTTTGGTGAAATTTCACAATCAGACCAACTCAATAGTAAATCAAAAAATTATTTACCTACTTTAGCCATTAATCACCCAACTGAAAAAATTGTTGAACAAATACGCCAAGCAGCTAATGCAATTTATTCTACAACTCAACTTAAACAAAAACCGATCTTTCAAATTATAGGTACTTCTAAAAATATTGGTACAACAACTTTAGCTGCGAACATTTCAATTGTACTAGCGCAGCTCAATTTAAAAGTGGTACTTGTTGATACTAATCTAAGAAATGGTCATCTTCACGAATATTTCAATATAAATAATCAAGCTGGCTTAAGCGACTACTTAGAATCTAAAGTAGAGTCAAATACCATCATCGTGCCTACCCAACAAATAAACTTAGACATAATTATTTGTGGTAATAAAGTGCCTAACCCAATTTCAACTCTCAGTAACGATAAACTCACTACCCTGCTTGAAACACTAACCCAAAAGTATGATTTAGTGATTTTAAATAGTTCACCAATCATTGATTTTTCTGATAGTGTAATATTAGCTAAACACATAGATACTCATGTATTAGTCTCTCATTCAAGTTTAACTACAACAAATGAATTAGAAAAAGCTTTAGAGTATTTTAAAAATTCAGGTTTTAAATTTGATGGCGTGATTTTGAATGGTGTTCCAAAAATCCCTTTTTTAGTTTAAAAAACTAATCTTTTCAATACCGCTCTTTCTAATCCAATAAGAGCGGTATATTCAATCATTTCAAAAACTTAAATACAAAACACTATTACTGTTATTATTTTATTAATTATAATACTGGTTTGTTTAAGCTATGATAAGCTTGTATACGATTACTTATTTTGACTATTAAAATATTTTGGAACAACTATGAGTAAAGCCTTACCAATTGCTGTTGCTGCTATTTTAGGTGGTGCTGCATTAATTCCTGTTTACATTGCAACTAAAACACCTGCTACGCAATCAGCAACATCAACTCAACCAGCTGCCAATGCTTCTGCTGTCGCTAAAATCAGTTATGCACTTGGTTATGAAGTTGCCCATCAAACGCCTCCAGAATTAGATATTGATAGCTTTGTCACGGGCGTTCGTGCGGGTCATGCTCGTGCAAAACCTGCATATACTGAAGAAGAATTACAAAAAGCATATGCTGAGTTCCAACAAGAAATGCAAAATAAGCAGCTCGAAAGCAATAAGCAAGCACAAAGTAGCAGTGATAATTTCTTAACGGAAAACAAAAGCAAAGCTGGGGTTAAAACCACTGCTTCTGGTTTACAGTACCTAACAACGAAAGAAGGTACAGGTAAACAACCGCAAGCAACATCGGTTGTAAAAGTTCACTACACAGGTAAGTTAGTGGATGGCACAGTATTTGATAGTTCAGTGCAGCGCGGCGAGCCAATTGAATTCCCGTTGAACCAAGTGATTCCAGGTTGGACTGAAGGTCTACAGTTAATGAAAGAAGGTGGCAAAGCCACTTTGTATATTCCTTCAAACCTAGGTTATGGTGCTCAAGGTGTTCCGGGAACGATTCCACCGAACAGTACTTTAATTTTTGATGTAGAACTCATTGAAGTTAAATAATAAAACCGGTACAGGAGAGCTTTTCGCTCTCCTGCTTTATTTTGAGACTCGGTCATGAAATTACAGATCAGTATGTTGTGTTTGGCACTCTGCTCAAGCACTGTATTTGCCAAAGATGTCAGTAATAAAAGTAGTGCTGCAGAACAAGTCGGTTATAGTTTTGGTTATTTAATGGGACGCAGTAATGCTGAATCCATTAAGGACTTAGATATTGATGCTTTTGTTGCAGGTTTAAAGGCAGCATCTAAAGGTCAAGCCTCGTCACTAACAGATGAAGAAATGACCCGTGCCTTAACTCAATATAAAAAGCAAACCGAAGCGAAACAACTGATTGAACTGAAGCAAAAAGCGGATGCGAATGCCACCATTGGTTCAGCTTTCCTTGCTGAAAATGCCAAAAAACCGGGCATTCAGGTCACGAAATCTGGCCTGCAGTATCAAGTCATTCAAGCTGGCAAAGGTAAGTCACCTAAAGCCAATTCAACAGTGAAAGTTCACTATGAAGGTCGCTTAATTGATGGCACTGTTTTTGATAGTTCAATTGCACGTAACCAACCTGCGATGTTCCAAGTGAGCCAAGTCATTCAGGGTTGGACGGAAGGTCTACAGTTGATGAAAGAAGGTGCAAAATATCGCTTCTTCATTCCTGCAAATTTAGGCTATGGTCAAATTGGTTCAGCAGACGTCATTGAGCCAAATAGCACGCTGATTTTTGATGTAGAGCTCATTGAAGTTCTCCCGAAATAACTACTCCCTTCAGGAGCATCGACAAATCTCGGTGCTCCTCAATATTTCATCGTTCCATTATTTTCTTTTACAATTTTTTTGATTGATTTGACTTAAAATTCACATTGATATCTTATATTTATTTCCTCTGTACACGACAAATTTCATAGGATCCTTGTCCTATCAGGCTTTTTCTTTCTTAAAATTGCTAGCACTTTCTTAAATTCTTCTTTTTTTCCAAAACCAATCAAACGTAGAATAGCCATTTGAACA
>NZ_VPDB01000028.1:0-43107 GCF_013417925.1 Acinetobacter sp. YH12218 | reverse complement strand
GTCATGAGAAAGCCCATATAAATGGGTAGAGTACAAGTTGCTGTAGAAGCATTTTTAATTCGTCTGATCACAGATACTTTATAAAGTATTTTAATACTTTTTTGAATCCGTCAATGCGTAAGTCCTAACTTTGATTTAAGTTGTTCAAAAGGCGATGTTTTACATCGCCTTTTTTGATTTTTCTTGCTTGGTTTTGATCAGTTTTAAGTGATTTTTAAGTTTGAATTTTTAGATTAGGGCATCAAAGATCAATAATTGATGCCAATATGCTTCAGGTCATAGCTAAAATACAGCAAAAAATTCCAAGACTTAGTTTAAGTCAATTTAACCTCGTGCTTGCCTTATGGCTTGGGGTGGTTTTGAACCTCGCGTTTTATCAGCAAATCCAGCAGCTCACACCTTATACGGGGCTGAAGGCCGGACTATTTTTAGCGGCAACCGTACTGGTGGTAGTGGCACTTTATAATGTGCTGATGCAACTCCTGCAATGGCGATGGAATTCAAAACTTTTGGCGAGTGTTTTGCTGATCATTGGTGGCTTGAGTGCCTATTTCGTCAATAGTTTAGGCGTGACCATTACATCTGACCAAGTGCAGAACATGATGCAAACAGATGTAAAGGAAGTGCAGGATTTAATCTCGCCACAATTTTTTATCTGGGTCTTTGGACTGGTTATTTTGCCAGTGCTATTGATCTGGCTTTTGCCACTGCATAAAGAAGCCCTAAGCACGGTCGTAGCCAAAAAGGGTCTACATATAGTGCTATCGCTCATCCTTTTGGGTGCTTTGCTGTTTGTTTATTTTGTCGATTATGCTGCGATCTTTCGTGAGCATCGTGACTTAAAAGGCATGCTCTCACCACAAAACAGTATCGCTTCGACATTTTCCTATTATCACAAAAAAGCACCGAAACAGAATTTGCCATTGCTGAACTATGGTGAAGATGCACATATGGTTGAAAACGTAAGCGCCAAAAGCTTACCAAAATTGATGGTCTTAGTGGTTGGTGAAACTGCGCGCGCGGAAAGTTTTTCACTCAATGGCTATGCTAAAAATACCAATCCTGAACTCAGTCAGCAAAATATTATCAATTTTAGCCAAGTCAGCTCATGTGGCACCGCAACCGCTGTGTCTGTTCCTTGTATGTTCTCAGGTATGCCGAGAACCGAATATGATGAACAGCTTGCAAGTCATCGCGAAGGTTTACTCGATATTGCACAGCGTGCAGGCTATAAGGTGACGTGGCTAGATAATAATTCAGGCTGTAAGGGCACATGCACACGTGTTGAAAAATATGAATTTCCTGAAGCGCTGAAGAAAAAGTGGTGTGATGCCGATGGCGAATGTCATGATGAAATCTTAGTGGATGGTTTGAAGGCATATTTGGCTTCGATCCCCAAAGCAGATCCAACTCCCCGTTTGATTGTATTACACCAAATGGGCAGTCATGGCCCTGCTTATTTCAAACGAAGTACCGCAGCGTTTCAAAAATTTAAGCCAACCTGTAATAGCAATGCCATACAGGGATGTAGCTCTATAGAATTAATAAATAGTTATGACAACAGTATTATCTATACCGACCATGTGCTGAGTGAATTGATTAACACCTTAAAAGTGACTGACAATTATCAAACAGGACTGTGGTATTTGTCTGATCATGGTGAGTCGACCGGTGAGCATGGCTTATATTTACATGGTTCTCCATACGCAATTGCACCGTCACAGCAAACCCATGTACCGATGTTGATGTGGTTTTCACCGGCGTGGCAAAAAAATAATTCAGCGCAATATACTTGTTTAATGGCACAAAAAAGCCAAAAATTAAGTCAGGATAATCTATTTCCATCGCTATTGAGTTTGCTCGATGTGCAGACTCAGGTGATTGATGAAAAAAACAATATGTTGCAACAATGTACTTCAGTACAGCGCAGGACTTAAGCCATGCACAAAATACTTATTATTGAAGATGATTTCATGATTGCCGAATCGACTAAAACTTTGTTGAACTATCAACAGTTTGAAGTCGAGTGGGTGAATAATGGTATCGATGGCTTAAAGCTCATAATGCAAGGGGGAATTGATATCGTCTTGCTAGATCTGGGTTTGCCGATGATGGATGGTATGCAAGTCCTGAAACAAATTCGTCAAATGCAGCCCAAATTGCCGGTATTAATCATCTCGGCACGTGATCAATTACAAAATCGTGTAGATGGTTTAAACCATGGGGCAGATGACTATCTTATTAAGCCTTATGAGTTTGATGAATTACTTGCACGGATTCATGCGCTTCTTCGACGCACAGGGCTGAGTTCAGTCGAAGCACCACAGAAAATTTTAAAACATGGTGAATTGATTTTAGATATTGAGCAGCATCTTGCACGCTATAAGGGGCAATATGTCGATTTATCTAACCGTGAATGGGCCATATTGATTCCATTAGTGACGCATCCGAATAAGATTTTTTCAAAAGCCAATTTAGAAGATAAGCTTTATGATTTTGATAGTGATATCAGCAGTAATACCATTGAAGTGTATGTGCATCATCTCAGAACAAAATTAGACAAAGATTTTATTCGCACCATTCGTGGTTTAGGTTATCGACTCGGTTAAGGCAAAGGAATTATCGACCATGCAGCAGCCTTATTCTCTGAAAAAGAGACTAATTATTTATGTGTCTGTTTTCAGTATGCTTTTGGGCTGTCTTTTGGTGTTTTCAGCTTATCGAATTGCACTTGAAGAAATTAATGAAATTTTAGATGCGCAAATGCAAAATTTGGCGGAACGTGTTGCAGAGCATGATCCGCAGCCTATTCGCAGCGAATTTGATCAACATAAGCATTATCATGAAGAAGATTTATTTGTTGATGTGTGGACCTATCAGTCCAATGCACATCAAACTCATCAATTAAAATTATTGGTCGCGCCTCAGCCCAAAGCCGGTTTTTATACCCACAGTACCCAACAGGATGAGTGGCATACCTATATTTTGCCACTCGCAGATCGGCAAATTCAGGTCAGTCAGCAAGAGTCGGTTCGGCAGCATCTTGCAGCAGAATTGGCCAGCAGCATGTTTATTCCCTATTTGGTTTTTATACCTTTTGCATTATTCGCTTTGGGATGGTTGATTCAACGCAGTTTAAACCCACTGGAAAAATTTAAAAAAGAACTGGCAAAACGGGATGCCTTTGAACTTTCTCCAATCTCTCAAATGCCGTATCCAGAGGAAATTGCACCGACTATCATTGAAATGAACCAGTTGTTTGAACGAATTTCGTTGTCGCAGCAGGAACAACGCCAGTTTATTGCCGACGCAGCGCATGAGTTACGGACCCCAATTACCGCACTGAATTTGCAAATGCAGATTTTGCTACAAAAATTTCCACAAGATGACGCTCTACAAAATTTGAGTAAAGGTTTAATTCGTATTCAGCATTTGGTCAGTCAATTGTTGAGTTTGGCAAAACAAGACGCCTCGGTCTTTGAACTTGAGCGCAAACAACATTTTGATCTGAAGCAAGTCGCAACCAATTGCGTGGAGCAACTGGTGCATTTGGCGATGCAAAAAGATATTGACCTTGGCATGGAGCGACAACAGCGCATTGCCTTATATAGTCTTGAGCCAACCGTACATTCAATCATTTTTAATTTGATTGATAACGCCATCAAATATACCCCTGCACAGGGCATGATTAATGTCTCCGTCTTTGAACATGCGGGGCAGGCGGTTGTACAGGTTGAAGATAGCGGGCCTGGTATCGACCCTGCTTTATATGAGCAAATTCGTAAACGCTTTTATCGAATTTATAATCATGAAGAAACTGGAAGTGGTTTAGGGCTAGCGATCGTGGATAAAGCCGCAAAACATATCGGTGCGGAATTGGAGTTTTCTCAAAGTGAAACACTAGGTGGTCTGAAAGTGAGTTTACAGATCCCATTCAGTGAATCATGAGTGACTCAATCATTTTCGGATCAAGCTCAATTTAGATACTTAAAGATTAGATCCATGTAAATGCTTTGCTGTTTTGCTGCGTAGTTGATGTAGTGAGATGGCGAGAAAACAACACATACATGACACAATTAAATGCCCAAATGATCCATGCGGTCCAAAGGTTATGACTCAGAAAATGCGCACCCCGCATCATTTGCGCCCAGCCAAAAGCAAAGCCTAAAATCAGCCCTGCAGATAAAAAGAAGTACGCACGGGCAGGTCGATGTATTCGATAAACAAAATATCCTGTAATTAAGGCAAAACCAGTTGCAGCATGGCCACCGGGAAAACAGTGTCCTTGGCGTGCTGAAAAATCCCAAGAAAAGCCATGGGCTGTAGCGACGGTCATATTCCAAGGGCAGGCATGCGCAGATTGTGATTTGAGCAACCCAATGATTGCCGTGCTGAGTAGAGCCACTACGATAAAATAACCGAATTCAAACTTACGTGCTTTCAGATGCGGATATTTAAAACTGCATATCCATGCTGTGATATAGAGAACATACACGCCTATGACGATATTCTTGATATAGCGATGGTTCAGCACCGCAAGTGCCCAATCATTACGATGAGGAAAACCACCATGTAGGTCGACCGAAGGCTGAATAAAAGTTTGGTCGAGCGAACCACCAACGGGGAAAAAATAAAGTAGGCCAATCATACTGAGCGTGAGCAACAGGGCTTGTCGTAATAAAAAGGAACGGTTCGAGAGCATAAGTCGTGTGATGTGCTGAAATTATTTTGTTTGAATGCAGCTATTTGAAACCACGAAACTTAAATCAGACTTAACTGGGTATTTGAACTGTATCGATATCGATAGTGAAGAAGGTGCATAAAGCAGAACAGGCTTTGTGTTAAAGTTTTTGAAAACTCAGTAATAAAGATTTATGAGCATACGTGCAGTCCTTTTTGATTTAGATAATACTTTGACTCACCGAGATCACAGCGTTCAGGCGTATACGCAGTACTTAGCCGAGTCTTATCAGTCGACGCTGGCGGAGGTAGACCTTGTACAGATTAAACGTATTATTAACCGTATAGATAATGGGGGATATCCGAAAAAAGAACTCCTTACTCATCCCAGTATTGGGGCATCTGTCGCTTATGCTCTACAAACGGAGCTGGATTGGATACATCAACCCGATTTTGATGAGCTCACAAAATTTTGGTTTCAGTACTTCGGTCAGTTTGCCGTGGCGATGCCAGGAGCATTGAGCTTGCTGCAGCAACTAAAACAACAGCAGTATAAATTGGCGGTGGTGTCGAATGGTGGACATGCCACACGCCTGAACATTTTAAATGGACTGGGTTTTGCATCGTATTTTGATCAGATCATCAGTTCGGAAAGTGCCGGGATCAGTAAGCCCAAAGTTGAAATATTTCAGCATAGTTGTCGTGAGTTGGGCGTGACGGAAACCGAGTGTTTATTTATTGGTGATCATCCTGTCAATGATATTTATGGTGCGAGCCAAGCAGGGATGTCTGCCGTTTTGCTTGAAGGCTTTCATGCTTTAAGTGCAGAACAACAGCACAGCATTCCCAATAAAATTCAGCATTTGGATCAGGTCTTAGATTTTCTAAAATAAGGTGATTTAAACTCAAGCTTTAAGCGAAGTTCAGGGTAAAAAAAGCGGCATAAATGCCGCTTTAGATTGTGCTGTTTAGAACATGTTTTCTTCAGAGTTTGCCGAAATACGGTGAATACTTAAGTCTGCTCCACGGAATTCTTCTTCTTGATCTAAGCGAATGCCCATTGTGACTTTGAGTAGACCATAAACGATGAAACCACCTGCCAATGCAATCACGATCGCCAGCAGCGTACCGATACATTGGGAGATCATTGAAATATCGCCTAAACCGCCCAACCATTTTTGTCCAAATACACCCACTGCAATACCACCGAAAGCACCACAGACACCATGTAGTGGCCAAACGCCGAGTACATCATCAACTTTGAGTTTGTTCTGCGTGTAAGTGAATAATTTTACAAAAATAACTCCAGCAATTGCTCCAATGATTAATGCGCCTACAGGGTGAACCACGTCAGAACCTGCACAAATAGCGACTAAACCTGCTAATGGGCCGTTGTGAAGGAAGCCCGGGTCATTTTTACCCATGAAGTTTGCCGCCAATGTGCCACCGACCATCGCCATGAGAGAGTTAATCGCGACTAATCCTGAAATCGCATCAAGGCGTTGAGCACTCATTACGTTGAAGCCAAACCAACCGACAATGAGAATCCAAGAACCGAGTGCCAAAAAAGGAATACTTGAAGGTGGATGCGCACTGATACGGCCATCTTTTTTGTAACGACCATGACGCGCACCGAGTAAAAGTACTGCAGCTAAAGCGATCCAACCGCCCATGGCATGTACCACGACCGAACCTGCAAAGTCATGAAAGGCTGCGCCAAATGTGCGTTCTAACCATGCTTGTAGCCCAAAATTACCATTCCATGCCATGCCTTCAAAGAATGGATAGACCAAAGCGACCAATAATAATGTGGCAATCGCTTGAGTCCGCATTTTTGCACGTTCAGCAATACCACCTGAAATAATCGCTGGAATGGCTGCGGCAAAAGTCAGCAGGAAGAAACAACGCATTAAGTTGTAGCCATGATCGGCTGCTAAAGTGTCCCCAATATGGAAAAAGTGCTGACCATAAGAGATGTAATAACCCACAAAAAAGTATGCAATTGCGGAAATAGAAAAGTCAGTCAAAATTTTACTCAGCGCATTGACCTGATTTTTATGTCGTACTGTACCTAATTCTAAAAATGCAAAGCCAGCATGCATGGCAAGAACCAAGACTGCACCAAGAAGGAGAAAGAGGAGATCTATATTTTGCATAAGGTGTTCCAGTTTAGTGCGCTAGTTCACGAAAAGAAGTTCAGTATATCGAGCGGAATAATTTCGAAAAGAGGAGTGAGAGAGGGAAATTTTGATTAAAAAAACTAAAAAATGTAGAAGACTCGATATAAAGCAAAGACTTGCATGAGTGTAATAATAATGCACCAAAGTGGTGCAATTGTGTTTTGCAATGAGAAAATTAAATGAATGATTATTAAGTGAAAAACTATGTTTTTTGAATCTGTTTAAAAAATGAAAAACAAATAGCGCCATTTCTGAGTTAATTCAGGGCAGCCCATTATTTTGTATTTTTATCTGAATGATAGATGTTAGTGCGAGAATGAAACTGAAAATTGACGAATGATACATTTTTGGTAGTCTGTCTGAGCATCTTGGGGTCATTAAAACTTGAAATCTGTATGTCTTGCCTGAACTGAATTAATGCACAGATATTAACCAATGAAATCTCTGCTGCTGCACTTTTAGATGGCGAAAAACATTCAAGGGGTGAATCTGTGGTGATGGTCGTTGGATCTAACTGTATTTGATGACGTGTTTAATTGAAGCGGCACAGGAGTTTTAAGTTTAAGCGTTGAATGCTTAAGCTAAACGCTGTGTATTAATCGCTTCAGCCCAGTCACAACATCCGCAGCGCGGGCAGGTATCCTGAGCACCGTGAATGTACATGGTTTTGCCACAGTGCGTACAGGCATACAGCTGATGCATTTTGATATCTCGAACCGCTTTGTAGGGTTTCGGAAATAGTGGCAGTCCATAACGTACCTGCTCAGGTGGATAAAACAAAATACTAAATTTGCCATCACTTTCTAATAGACCGACGCGGACTTGCCCTAAATGTTCAACATTTTGCTGGCGCATTTCAGATAAAAATTCATCATGCGACATTTTTCCTTGTTTGATTTTCTCTAAGACCAATTCACCATCTTCAACAATGTATAAGGCCTTACCCTCAATTAAATCTTCAAAGGGTTGGTATTTCATCATTAGCCAAGTGATTACTCGGTATAAACCAATCACCACCGTCATCACAATGAGCGCTTGTAAGAGGGGGAGTTCCTCATCAAACATCGGATCGCCAGCAATTGAGCCTAAAGCGAGTAAGATCGCGACCTCAAAAATAGACAACTGACGAACGCCACGTTTCCCTGTAAGGCGTAAGAATACGATGATTAAAACGAACATAGTGACGCTACGCAAAATCACTTCGGCAGCAAAAGTCCATCTAGTGTCATGGATGAATATTTGATTTAAATCCATGTCTCATCCTTTTTAATCGTTATGTGTTTTAACTTAGCAAAGCGCTGGGCGGTAAAGCAGCTCAATTGTGTTAATTTTTAAGTATTATTTGAAAATGGATTTCATGCTAACGGTATTGTATGCATGAGATATTTGATGAAAAAAGTGCTTTAAAATAGTCATAAAAAAGCACCGACGAATCGATGCTTTTGATGTGGGTTGGCAATTTTTTAAAACGTTCAGTTATTTAATATGTTCAGCAATATCCGTAAAGATCACGCCTAAACCATGTGCGCCTGCATCTGGATAGCCAAGACTACGGTCGCCTACAGTTCCCGCACGTCCCATACGCGCCACGATCTCTTTGGTATTTTCAGCGCCTTGAACTGCCGCTTTTGCACCTAATGTAAAATTTTCTTTAAATGATTTATCGGTATGGGCAGACCATGAATCTGCACATGGTACTAAAGCATCAATCAGGGTTTTATCGCCCACCACTGCGCCACGTCCAAATGAACGTTCACCTGTAGTTTGAATGCCTTTGACTGCTGCTTGCAGCATCTCTGCGAAATCAGCGACAGTTAAAACTGATTTGCCTTGAATTGATTTCGCTGCCGCACGGAATGCTGAACCCCAGATTGGGCCAGACGCACCGCCACAGTGTTCCATAATGATCATTGAGCAGTTCAGCATGAATTCATCCATCTGCTGCGCTTGAATTAGACTTTGCCATTCACGTTTTAATTGCTTGAAGCCTTTCGCCACGCTCATACCGAAGTCGCCGTCACCTGCATGCGCGTCTAGTTCACAGAATGGCACTTCATTTCTAATGATGCAGGCAGACATCACATCCACTATATAGCGCATGTTTTCGATGGTGAATTGTTCATTGCTAATCACCGCATGTTCAGGCTGTGTTTCAACTTGGGTGTTCACCACAGCTTCGGTAGCAGCATTTTTAGTTGCAAAAGTTAAAGGCTGTGCTGCTGAACCATCCATTTTAAATGCAGGGGTGTTGGCTGCTGCATCGAGGTAAGTTTTCAATTCATCATCGACAGCAAGCAAGGACACAGATGCACCATTCATGTCGATACTGGTCATATAGTTGCCGACAAATGTGCGGTAAATTTTGATACCTTTACGTGCAAGGTGTTCGCATACATCATGGTTAAAGACATACAACTCTTGCAGCGGTGTGCTACCAAAGCCATTGACCAAGACTGCAACTTCTTTCATGTCTGGGCGGTCAAGGAACAGGTCATCCACGATGCGCTGTGCCATTTTTTTGGATGGCAAGATTTTTTCACGACGGATGCCGGGTTCACCGTGAATGCCGACGCCATATTCCATTTCGTCATCAGCCAAAGTAAACGTTGGCGTGCCTTTGGCTGGAACAGTACATGAGCTATAAGCAAAACCAAGGCTAATGACGTTGTCCGCAGCTTTTTGAGCAATCGCTTTTACGTCTGCAAGTTCTAAGCCTTTTGATGCTGCTGCGCCTGCAATCTTATGTACAAATACTGTGCCTGCAACACCACGACGACCGACTGTATATAGGCTGTCTTTAACCGCAATGTCATCTGCCACTTTTACATAGTCAACTTTAATGCCGTCTTCAGTTGCAAGGGCTGCGCCATTCTGGAAATTCATCATATCGCCAGAATAGTTTTTGATGATCATCAACACGCCTTTGTCGGTTGCGACGTGTTGTAAGGCTTTATAGACCTGAATTTGCGATGGAGATGCAAACACGTCCCCACATACGGCAGCGTCTAACATGCCTGTACCGACAAAACCTGCATGGGCAGGTTCGTGACCGCTACCACCACCACTGATAAGTGCCACGTTATTGTGTTTTTCTTTACGTGAAATGATTTTGTGTGACTCGTTAAATGCGAGTTCTGGGTGGGCAAGAACAAAGCCTTTGCACATTTCAATTACGATGTTTTCTGCACCGTTCATGAGTTTTTTCATGGATGTACCAATCTGTATTTATAGGGGAGAGTTCTAAGTTTTAATTATTCAGGAATTTGAAGTTTTTTGCTGATTAAATAATGTAAAAACGGATGGTTTGGAAAGTATAGATTGAGCTTTTGAAACTTTACCTCTCCCTAACCCTTACTTTCATTTTGTTTTAAATCAATGCTTAAAGGTTATTATAGGGGTAATATCCATTAATAAATTCATAAAGTTTTTAATTCACAATGAAAGCTCCCTCTCACTCTGGGATGAGACGCATTGCTTAGCAAGGGGGAGGAGGAATGGGTAGGTGCTAGGACGGATTGATGAGTGGTCTTTTAGCGTTTTTTGAAATTTCCTATAAAGGAATCCCAATACATCTGATTTAGTGAGATTCTCATTTTTTAAGACATGTCTATTGTTTTACTAGGATAGATTATTTTTTAATTAAGTTTTTGTTGAAATGGATATCAGTCAAAAAATAATAACCAAATCTATCTGAATAATTTTCTGCATAGGTTAAACAAACTGATTGTGGTGGATTTTCCAAATATTCAAAATGGCTTCCAGTCATAGAAATTTGATCTGATTCAGGGAAACTAAGATTTTTACCATCTAACATTGTGAAATGGAAAATAATTTGTTGCCATGAGTTGCGATGACTTCCTCGCAGAATTGTTGAATGACCTGTATATGTGCCGCATTTTTTGACTTTATGTTTTGATTGCATGGCATCATTAATTTTTTGCGTACGAAAATGATCAATAATAAGTGATCCCATGTGTGCAAAGCATGACATAAAAATGATAATCCAAATTAGTGAATGTGTGTATTTCCATACAAAAACGGATCCTATTAAACACACAATACCAAAGCTTATTTCCATAATCATTTCGAGCCACCAACTATTCACAAAATTAAAAAAAGTTCATTTTATTTTTAAAGGCTAAAGGTAGGGGGGCTATTATTCTAACTGATTTAATTGCTTGATTCTCTGGTCAATAAGATCGGCATTGCATGATAGATTGATTAACTTAGATCCTGCACCTTGTACACTGCTAGATAGATAAGATACGAGTTCATCACAATGACTATTTTTATATAACAACCAATTCTTTTGAGAGGTTTCTAAAATTTTCTGACCTTCCTCATCCATAGTGTTATAAAGCTTTTGATAAGTTTGGTTGAGCTTGGTTTTATTAGATTTTAATTCTTTTTCATAACAGGCAATTTCATCATAAACATTACTTGTCTTACATTCTGCAAAAGCAAAAGATGAAATAAAAGGTAAAACTAAAAGTAAGAATATTTTTTCATTTTATAAAATTCGTTTATGTGTTTTTAAGATTTTTGATTATAAATAAAAAACCCCCTCACACGAGGGGATTTTTTCAAACTAATTATTGAACTGAATCATCCAAATTCGGCGCTAACCAACGCTTCGCTTCATCCAAAGTCCAGCCTTTACGCTTTGCATAATCCTCAAGCTGATCGCCTGCGATTTTACCCACGTTAAAGTATTGGCTTTCAGGGTTTGCATAGTAGAAACCGCTGACAGATGAAGGCGGCCACATTGCAAAGCTAGAAGTCAATTGCGTACCAATTTTATCGGTAGAACCTAACCAATCAAACAATGGCGCTTTTTCAGAATGCTCAGGACAAGCAGGGTAGCCCGGTGCAGGACGGATGCCCACATACTTCTCTTTAATCAATTCTTCATTGCTTAAGGTTTCAGACGCTTGGTTGCCCCAGAACTCTTTACGAATGCGCTCATGCAAATGTTCCGCAAACGCTTCCGCAAAACGGTCACCTAAAGATTGTGCAAGAATTGCAGAGTAGTCATCGCCTTTAGCTTTGTACTCATTGGCCATTTCTTCTGCACCAAAGATCGATACAGTGAAACCGCCCAAGTAGTCTTCTGCGACACCTTTAGGCGCAATAAAGTCCGCCAATGACAAGTTTGGTTTACCTGTCACTTTGTCAGACTGCTGACGAATATGCTCAAAAGTATGCGTCACTGTTTTCGCAGTTTCATCAAACACTTGAACCGTGTCCGCACCTGAACGGGCAGCAGGGTAAATACCAAACACAGCTCGTGCATCAAAACGTTTGTTGTCAATAATATCTTTCAGCATGGTCTGCGCTTGTTCATACAAGTCAGTTGCTGCTTCACCCACCACTTCATCAGTCAGAATCGCAGGGAATTTACCCGCCAAGCTCCAAGAAATAAAGAACGGTGTCCAGTCAAAGTACTCAACTAATGTTTCCAATGGATAATTGGTCAACGTTTGCGTACCAATAAAGTTCGGCTTCACAGGCGCATTGGCAGCGAAATCGATTTTCAAACCATTTTCAACCGATTCAGCATAAGTCAGCTTAGCTGCTTTTGGCTGTTTGTTGGCAATACGCTCACGCACTTTTTCATATTCAGCACGGGTTTCCTCAACAAACTTCGGTTTCATTTCTTTAGAAAGAAGGGTAGTCGCTACACCTACCGCGCGCGATGCATCGGCAACATAAATCACAGCATCATTTGAATATTGCGGGTCAATTTTTACTGCAGTGTGCGCTTTAGAAGTCGTTGCACCGCCAATCATTAGCGGAACATTAAAGCCTTTACGTTGCATTTCTTTAGCAACAAAAACCATTTCGTCCAATGACGGAGTGATTAGGCCAGACAAGCCGATGATGTCAACTTTCTCATCAATGGCGGTTTGCAGAATCTTCTCGCAAGGCACCATCACGCCAAGGTCGATGATGTCATAACCATTACAGCCAAGTACCACGCCTACGATGTTTTTACCGATGTCATGTACGTCGCCTTTCACAGTCGCCATCAGGACTTTACCCTTAGACTGACCGCCAGATTTTTCAGCCTCAATGAACGGGTTCAGCCAAGCCACAGCTTGCTTCATCACACGTGCAGATTTTACCACTTGCGGCAGGAACATTTTGCCCGAACCGAACAAGTCACCAACCACGTTCATGCCGTCCATCAGCGGGCCTTCAATCACGTCTAGCGGACGAGCTGATTTTAGACGCGCTTCTTCCGTATCTTCATCAATGAAGGTTGTGATGCCTTTCACCAAAGCATGTTCAAGACGTTTTTCAACTGGAAGTTCGCGCCATTCCAAGTTTTCAACTTGTTTTTGCGCAGCGCCTTGACCGCGGTATTTCTCAGCTACTTCAAGCAGCTTTTCAGTTGCATCGTGCTGACTTTCACCTTGGTTTTGGTTCAAAATCACATCTTCAACGGCAGCTTTTAGTTCAGCGTCAATATCATCATAAATCGCCATTTGACCTGCGTTGACGATACCCATGGTCATGCCTTGCTGAATAGCATGGTATAAGAACACGGAGTGAATCGCTTCACGAACGGGTTCGTTACCGCGGAATGAGAACGATACGTTAGACACACCGCCTGAAATCATCGCGTGTGGCAAGTTTTGCTTAATCCAGCCAGTCGCTTCAATGAAGTCCACAGCATAGTTGTTGTGTTCTTCGATACCTGTAGCGACTGCAAACACGTTCGGGTCAAAAATGATGTCTTCAGCAGGGAAGCCCACTTCATTTACCAGTACATCGTATGAGCGTTTACAGATTTCTTTTTTACGTGCAGCAGTATCTGCCTGACCTTGTTCATCAAAGGCCATCACAATCACGGCAGCGCCATACTGACGGCACAAACGTGCTTTGTGTACAAACTCGTCATAACCTTCTTTCAAAGAAATCGAGTTAACAACCGCTTTACCTTGTACACATTTTAAGCCTGCCTCAATGATTTCCCATTTTGATGAGTCAATCATGATAGGCACACGTGAAATTTCAGGCTCAGAGGCTACAAGATTCAGGAAATGCACCATTGCGCCTTCTGAATCCAGCATGCCTTCATCCATGTTGATATCGATAATCTGAGCACCGGCTTCAACTTGCTGCTGTGCAACTTCTAAAGCTTCGGCAAAGTTTTCTTCACGGATTAAACGTAGGAATTTTTTAGAACCTGTCACGTTGGTACGTTCACCGACGTTTACAAACAGCGAATCTTTTGTAATGTTGAACGGCTCTAAACCGCTGAGACGGCAAGCGGGTTTGGTTTCTGGCACTTGGCGTGGCGCAATGTCTTTTACGGCATTGGCAATAGCACGGATATGATCTGGCGTAGTACCGCAGCAGCCGCCAGTGATGTTAATCAAGCCACTTTCTGCAAATTCTTTAATAAAGGCAGCTGTTTCTTCAGGGGTTTCATCATAACCGCCGAAGGCATTTGGTAAGCCAGCGTTCGGATGCGCCGAAACAAAAGTATCAGCAACGTCAGCAATGGTTTTGACGTGCGGACGCATGGCATCTGCACCTAGGGCACAGTTAAAGCCAATCGACAATAAATCACCATGACGCACAGAGTTCCAGAACGCCTCTGCGGTTTGGCCTGTTAATGTACGACCTGAGGCATCGGTAATGGTGCCTGAAATCATCAATGGCAATTCGTAGCCAATTTGGTTGAAGACTTCTTTCACTGCAAAAATGGCAGCTTTACAGTTTAAAGTATCGAATACGGTTTCGATGAGCAGAATGTCGGCACCGCCTTCAATCAGAGCATGCGCAGCTTGAATATAGTTTTCTTTAAGCTCATCAAAAGTAATATTACGAAATGCTGGGTCATTTACATTTGGCGAGATTGAGCAAGTACGTGAAGTTGGCCCAAGCACACCTGCTACAAAACGCGGTTTTTCAGGCGTTGAGTATTTTTCACAAGCGGCTTTGGCAATACGCGCTGCTTCACGGTTGATCTCTGATACCAAATCTTCCATGTGGTAGTCAGACATTGAAACTTTTGTGCCGTTAAAGCTGTTGGTTTCAATGATGTCTGCACCAGCATCGAGGTAGGCTTCATGAATGCCTTGAATGATTTGCGGCTGCGTCAACACCAATAGGTCATTATTGCCTTTGAGGTCAGATGCCCAATCTGCAAAACGCTCACCACGGTAGTCAGCTTCTTCGAGTTTATGACGCTGAATCATGGTGCCCATTGCACCGTCGATAATCAGAATCCGTTGAGCGAGCAGCTCTTTTAGGGTGGCAAGCGTGGACATAAATAACCCCAATCCGATGGAATATAAAATCGGCAAATATATTAACAGAATTCATTGCAGTTTTATTGATATTCAACCATCTTCACAGCGCGCAATTATTAGCTTGTTGAATTAATGATCAATATTGCAACTTGATAATTTCATATTCCAATTTCATATAAATGTATGGAAAGCTTCATGAATTTGTCATATTGCTCAGGCAAGATTAAAAAACATCCAGCAGGGCTATGCAATATGACAAAAAAACATGACAGATGAAATAAAAGCTGAAACATTGGGTTTCAAAGAAAATAAAGTTTAAATACGTAGATTAAATAACTGATTTACTTTATGAAAGTAGAGTGTAGGAGTCGGTTTTAAACACCTAAAAAAAACAAATAAAGCATGAAAAATTGCTTTATATGACACCGCTTTGTCATATAATTGTCATAATTAAATTGAACAATATGGGGATTTTAAAATCCTCTATTCCTGCCTGCATGAATTCTAAACAAACTCCCGTAGATTCAGCGCACACGTCGACTCCTCAAAAGTCCACGAATGTTCATGTGCCTACACCGAAATTCTTTATGCCGGTATTTTTAACGCTGATTATTTCAACGTTGATTTATATTGGTTTTCAGGTGACTGCCGATTTAGCGCATGTTCCGCCTTTAAGTCTTTATTCAATGATTTTATTGGGCACAGCCTTATTCATCGCACTTGGCTTTGAATTTGTAAATGGCTTCCATGACACTGCAAATGCAGTAGCAACAGTGATTTATACCAACGCCTTGTCAGCACCGGTTGCGGTAATGTGGGCGGGTTTCTGTAACTTCCTAGGCGTAATGGTTGCCAGTGGTGCAGTCGCTTACGGCATTATTGCCTTATTACCTGTTGAATTGATTATGAATGTCGGTTCAGGTGCAGGTTTTGCCATGGTTTTCGCTATGTTGATCGCAGCGATTTTGTGGAATTTAGGAACTTGGTTCTTAGGCATCCCTGCGTCTAGTTCGCATACTTTGATTGGTTCTATTCTTGGCGTTGGCATCATGAACTACCTGTTAAATGCAGGCGGTGGTGCGAGCGGTGTAGATATGGAGCAGGTGCTTAAAGTCGGTAAGGCGTTATTGTTCTCGCCACTGATTGGTTTTGCATTTGCGGCTCTCGTTTTCTTATTGGTCAAGCGTATTTTCCGCAAACAGCTTGAACTGTTTCAACCACCAGAAGGCAATAAGCCGCCACCACCACTGATTCGTGCAATTTTGATCTTTACCTGTACAGGTGTAAGTTTTGCGCACGGTTCAAACGATGGTCAAAAAGGTATGGGTCTGATCATGCTGATTTTGATCGGATGTGTGCCATTGGCTTATTCATTGAATAAGAACTTAGATAATCAACATATTCAATCTTTCCATCAGTTATCTGCTCAAACTGCGACTGCGATCTACGCAGAGCATAATGACATTCCTGATGCACAAGCACGTGATGTACTCACCAAATACATTCAAACCAAAGAAGTCAGCCCAGAAGTTGTGCCAGCTTTGGCAAGTTTGACCGATCATTTAGGTGAGCGTGTTGCACAGTATGGCGACTTAAAAGATATTCCTGAACAAGAAGTATCTTCGATTCGTAATGACATGTACTTAAGTACTACTGCTTTTAAACGTCTAGATAAAGCTGACCAACTACCAGCAATGGCAGAAGCTGAACAAAAGACTGTGAAAGAATATCGTAGTCACCTAGACTCGTTCTTACAGTACATTCCAACATGGGTGAAAGTCGCTGTTGCATTGGCACTGGGTCTTGGAACCATGGTGGGTTGGAAACGTATTGTCGTGACTGTAGGTGAGCGTATTGGTAAAAACCACATGACCTATGGTCAGGGTATGTCTGCCGAGCTTGTTGCTATGTCAACGATTGCTGCTGCGGATGGTTTTGGTATGCCAGTATCGACTACACACGTACTTAACTCTGCGGTTGCAGGTACCATGGTCGCGAATAAATCGGGTCTGAACTTTGCAACAGTGAAAACCATTCTATCGGCTTGGGTCTTTACTTTACCTGCAACGATCTGTCTATCAGGCTGCTTGTACTGGTTATTCTTGAAAGTGTTCTAAGCAACTCAAATTTTAGGTATAAAAAAAACGCTGCTTCGGCAGCGTTTTTTTATGGCTTTATCTCAGTCATCACCGATTTGAATGGGGTGACTGAGCTGAATTAGAACAATCAAACTAGCGAGTTGAAACTTTGCAAAGTTCAACACTTATTTGAACCAATGCCGTTACGCTTTTTTAAACAGCCCCAATACTTTTTTCACGGGCAGTTTTTCTTCAGCGAAACCATACAGCGCTGCAAAAGGTAAGGCGGTACGCGCCAAATAAGCCACACGCCATAAGCCACCATGGTTGGCACCATGCATCAAGAGTTCTAATGGATGGTCTAGCGCTGTTTCAGGGTTAGCAACCGATTGAGGGTTTCTCAAGTCGTGAATCCATAAAGCTGCCATGAGTGCATTGGTGGTTTCAGGTTGGAAGGATTCCACATCAAATAAACTCGCACCATTAAATGCTGCCTTTAATAATGGATTCTTCGTTACTGAGCGGGTCGTGGTGGATGGCGCAATATTGATACTAACCCGCTGACCATTTTGACGTGCGACAGTTGCGCGCCATTGTTGAATACGTTTTGCAAGTGCGTAGTTAGGACCTTGTTCCACCACCAAACAGTCAGCGATACCATAGGATTTTCCATTGTCTGCTGTGGTGGTTTGCTCATTATTTTGCTTAAAGAAATGCTGACCTGTGACTTTGGCAATGCTTTGCGTCAAAAGCTTTTGTGCAGAAGCACGGTTTTGGAATTTGGCTTGCGCTGCCGTAACAATCTCTTCTGGCACCGCATAGACATCGGTCGGAGTACACATAAACATCAAGCTGGTGTCGGCTTTTTGCTGGCTGACATAGGCCATGATGCTGTCCATGGCCATTGCAACACGAACATGCTTTTCACCATCTAAATAGGCAATTGCAGCCAGATCTAGTTGATGTTCACTTTGTGCAAGCCATTGTGCAATTTCAGGAATGTGTGTCAGTAAATTGGCGCCCAATTTGTGTTTTAGTTCTCGAATGGGTGTGTCTTCATGCACAGCGTCGAGACTTGGTGCATATAAAGTGGCATTACCGGCCTGAACCGTGCTTAAGATTCGATCCCAAACACGTTCATTATTCAGGTCAATTGCCACAATATTGGCTTTCCATTTTGCTAACCACGTCAGAGGGCCAGCTTCGGAGGCAGCACCAAAAAGCACCATTGTCCGATCTGACAAATCGAACCATTCTGGGTGTGCAATGGCTTCACGTAATGCGTCGGCATGACTTGCTTCAATAATGCCAGCATCTTGCCATTTTTGAATCTGAGCCAGTAAAGCCTCACCTTGAAGTTTTTGACCATGATAGGGCACATACCACTCAGGTGCAGCGTTACTTTCACCTTTTAATTTCACGGTATGCAGCGGATGTGCAGTCAAAGCTACTGCATCTTTGAGCGTATGCTTTCCTTGATCACGATAAAACTCAAAGACGTGATGCGCTTTATTTAAACCTTGCTCAGCAATGTTGATCGCGGCTTCAGATGATTGAATCCCATGTTCAACCAAGGCTTTAAAATATTCAGGATATTTTTTACGCCAGTTTTTTTCTTGTTTTGCACGTACAGAAGAGTGATGGTCAACTGCAGCTAAGGCTTCAGCGATAATTTCACGACCAGTTTTAGATGTACTCGGCTTTTGGTTTGAAGCCGAAATGGGAAATTGAAGACCTTCAGTTGAATTCGACATGCAAAATATCTCAGCTAATTTTGTCATTAATATACAGATGTATACATTATCTATGCCAAATTAAAAAATAGGGTGGCATAAAGTGCCAGATTTATATGATTTGTCATGTGCTTTTGTGAACTTTCGTAGAATATACAGCGTCAATTTTTATTGTCGGAATTGGAAAAACCTTCGGTTTGAAGGCTTAAAAGAAGAGGCTATTAAATCAGTAACGGCAAATCAACAACGGCCTTTTTTAGCCTGTCCGGGCGGGCAAAAGCCGCCATGGCGATTTGGATAATTATAAGGATAGTGTTTACGATCTGGGTCGACCACGATACTGCCTTCACGGGTGTGAACGGCACAAGCACTCAACACGCAGGTCAACAGCAAACTTGAGAACATCAGGACTATTTTCATTGGAATTTTCCTTTTTTTATTCTGTGTCATTTCAGTTTAAATCAGGGCAAGGATAGATAGCGTTTCAATCTGCTGTGAAATTGTATAGTTCGATATTTAAAGTGCGGTGTTGTAGATGTGGGAAATTGGCTAAAGAAAAAAATTAAAGGACATTTCGGTTTAACGAAGCACAATAAAAAAAGCCTAAACTGAAACGGTTTAGGCTGTCATTTTCAGGTTAAATCCAGCTGATTTTTTAGACTTAACGTTTAGAAAGGAACGTTTAATAACTGACTTAAGAAATGTGGAATGAGCTTCGGTTCAAGAATAATCGTCATGATTACACCATACGCTGCGCCCCAAAGGTGTGCGCTGTGGTTAATGTTGCTGTTGCCACGTTTACCTGACCAAATACTATAAGCCACATAAAGCACGGCAAAAATAATCGCAGGAACAGGAATAAAGAATACAAAAATCAGTTTCCACGGTTCAAACAAAATATACGCAAAAAGTACCGCAGATACCGCCCCAGAAGCCCCTAAACTTGCCCAATGGGTATCATGCTTATGTTTTAAATAACTCGGAATAATCGCAGCGATCAAACCGCCCAAGTAAAACAGCACAAAGCCCATGTCGAAAAAATATTGGCGATAAAAACTTTCAATCACGCTACCAAAGAAAAATAAGGTAATCATGTTGAATAATAGGTGCGCACCATCTGCATGAATAAAGCCATTGCTAATAAATCGGTCATACTCGCCACGACTGAGGGCTGGCGGCCAAAATAACAAACGATTCATCACTTTCTGATTTGAAAATGCAATCAGTGAAATCACCACCGTAATCAGGATAATGGTCACGGTGTGGTTAAAGGGTAGACCCAACATATATGACTATTCTACTTGTTAAAATTTATGCTCAATAATGCCATTAAAACGGCTTAAAGCGTGAACTTTCAGAATAATTCCGACAATTTTAGTTGATTTTTTTCTAATGCCCCGCATCTTAAGTTAAAATAGCGACTTCAGCTTGAGGAAATATTGTAATGTCGACTGAGAACAACAGCACAGCAGTTGCTGAAGAAATTCCAAACCTATTGATCACTCCAAATGCCCAAGAGTATTTGAAAGATCTTTTGGATAAACAAAATACACCGGGCATTGGTGTACGTGTTTTTGTGGAAAATCCGGGTACGCCACGTGCTGAATGTTGTATGGCTTACAGTGCACCAGAAGAAGTTGTGCCTACAGACTATAAACAAGACTATCCAGATTTCCCTGCATTTATTGACACACCGTCTATTCCATATCTTTTGGATGCGGTAATTGACTATAACAAAGACCGTTTTGGTGGTCAGTTAACTTTCCGTGCACCAAACTCAAAAGTGCCACGTGTGGGTCCAGATGCCTCTGTAGAAGAGCAAATCACTTATGTTCTACAGTCAGAAATTAATCCTGGCCTTGCCGGTCATGGTGGTAACTGTGCATTGGTAGAAGTGGTTGAAGATGCAGAGCATGGTTTAACTGCAGTGCTTAAATTCGGTGGTGGTTGCCAAGGTTGTTCTTCAATCGATTTAACCTTGAAACAAGGTGTTGAAACAACATTGAAGCAGCATGTACCTGAATTAATGCGCGTTGTTGACCAAACGGATCACAGTAATACTGAAGGTGCTTATTTCAAATAAGTTCAGTATTGTTATAAAAAAGCCGCAATGATGCGGCTTTTTTATTGTCTAAATCAAATAAAACGAAGATTTTTAAATGGTTTCTGAGGTTTTTACAGTGAGATGATAAGCGATATCACAAATATAAATGAGAATGATTATTAAAATTAGTTGCAATATTGTTCGTGTTAGTTACAATGTGCAACACAATATTCAAGATTTCTCCATAAATACGTTCATTTGGAAGCACTCAATGACCAAACAACTATTAAAATCAACGCTTACACTTTCAATACTCTGTGCATTGGTAAGTTTGACGCATGCAAAAGATGTGCACACTGAAGCATCAGATGAATCCGTAACGAAGATGGAAACCATTGTTGTTACTGCAGCAGAACAAGTTAAACAATCATTAGGTGCTTCAAAAATTACGGCAGAAGATTTAGAAAAAATACCGGTTGTTAATGATATTTCAGAATATGTGCGCCGTATGCCGGGTGTAAATTTGACTGGTAACAGTGCCACCGGGCAACGTGGTAATAACCGTCAGATTGATATCCGTGGAATGGGGCCTGAAAACACGTTGATCTTAATTGATGGTAAGCCTGTAAATTCGAGAAACTCAGTACGTTATGGCTGGCGCGGTGAGCGTGATACACGTGGCGATTCGAACTGGGTACCTGCAGATGCTATTGAATCGATTGAAGTGCTGCGTGGTCCAGCAGCAGCGCGTTATGGTTCAGGTGCGATGGGTGGTGTGGTCAATATTAAAACCAAGAAAGTGACCAACGACGTGCATGGCTCTGTGGAAGTTTTTACCAATCAACCTGAAGACGCTAAAGAGGGCGCAAGTCACCGTGAAAGCTTTAACTTAAGCGGGCCAATTCTCAAAGATGTCCTTTCATATCGGTTATACGGTAGTTATAACAAAACCGATTCAGATGCTGCGGATATTAATGCCTTAATGGACAATGGCGCGCGTATGGCGGGTCGAGAAGGCGTTGAAAATAAAGATATTGCAGGGCGTTTGGCTTGGCAGTTGAACGATCAACAAGTCTTGATGTTTGACGCAAGTGTTGGCCGCCAAGGCAACCGTTTTGCAGGTGACAGTCAAAACAGTGTATTTGATCCAGCCGATCCAAACAAAGCGCCTATTCTATCGGCTTTAATTGGTGAAGAAACCAATACCATTTATCGTGATAGTTTTGCATTAACCCATGAAGGTACGTGGGGTTGGGGCGATAGTAAACTCATTGCGCAATATGACAAAACCAAAAATAAACGCCTACCTGAAGGAACAGGCGGTAGTACTGAGGGACAGATTAATAATCTTGAAAATAAACAAACGTCATATCTAGAAACCATTCGCTTTAATGCAGAAGCCAATCTGCCGTTCCAATGGTATGTCCCACAAGTATTAACTTTAGGCGCTGAATGGGTTGAAGATGACTTTACCGATACGGTTAATACACAAGCTGGCACAGGCGGTTTTGGTGATGTGTTGACCTCTGGTGACCGTTCACAAATGGATTCACGGATTGCGTCGGCCTATATTGAAAACAATATGAACTTGGGCGAAAGCACCGATGTCGTTTTGGCACTACGCTATGATAATCATAGCAAATCAGGCGATAGCTGGAGTCCAAGTCTCAATATTACGCAAAAGCTTGGTGACTATTGGACACTAAAAGGTGGTGTAGCTAAGGCGTATAAAGCACCCAATATGTACCAAAATGCGGAAGGTTATCTGTTAAGCACTCGCGGTAATGGCTGTCCAATTGGGCTGAGCCAATGTTTATTACAAGGTAATGGTGATCTCAAACCTGAAACTTCAGTGAATAAAGAATTAGGTGTACAGTTTGAAAAAGACATCGTAAATGCAAGCTTTGCATGGTTCCGTAATGATTATAAAAATAAGATCGTTGCAGGGGATACACGTCTAGAAGAACTAGAAGTAAATGGAACAACATATAATGTACTGCGTTGGATGAATACGCCAGAAGCCTTGGTGGAAGGTGTTGAAGGAAGTATTTCTTTGGACTGGGGTGATATCACGTGGACCAATAACGTCACCTATATGATCAACTCTGAAGATAAACGTACTGGCAATCCACTTTCAGTGATTCCAAATTACACCATAAACTCTATTTTGAACTACAACATCACGGATCGATTAGACAGTAACTTTGTCTATACCCAATATGGTCGTCAAAAACCACGTCAATATGCAGAAACTAGTCTTGAAAGCAAAAATGGCTTGGCGATGGATAGCGTGAAAAGTTATGGCATTGCAGGCATTAACTTTGGTTATAAATTTAATGCGGACTTGAGTGCTCGTATCGGTGTGAATAACCTATTTGATGAGCAAAAACTGCGTGATAAAACGGTCAACCAAACATATAACGAGCCGGGTCGAGCTTACTATGCAAGTTTGAAATACCAATTCTAAGTATTTCCAAAAGAAAAGCCGCTTCACGCGGCTTTTTTTATGCTTGGATATTTAAAATTTTCAGTGCTTCACTTGAGTAGTAGAATTGTTCTAAATAGAGACGTGAACGCTCACGCAAATAACCCGACTCAATCATTTGTTGAACGATAGGATTGAGTAAGTTTTGAAGTTCATGCTGAATCAGTGCTTCATCAATATTTAAATCACGTAGCAATAAATCAAAAGGGCGTTCTGCATTGCGCACGTACCAAGCGTATACGCCATCATGCACTTGCTGTTTCATATACTCAGACTGTCGCATAAAGTCCCAAATTTCATGACCCATGGCAACTGTTTGCGGCAAGTCCTGAACTTCAACATAGTTCTTTAATACTGAAACTGGCAGCGCTTTAATTTTATGCCACAAATTGGCTTGAAAATGGTACAGCTTATGATCATCAAAGTGCTGATTTAACACGGTTTCACTCATTTGACTGAGCTTTAAAATATTCTTTTGTAAGTATTTGCTGACTGCATTATCTAAATTGGTATCAGTGACATTTTCCAGTACCGATTTCCCCATTTTCATAAATCGTGAAACACCGGGGACAGATTTCGCAATAACTGAGTTGTCTAAATAATCTTGTATCGCATGTTGAATCAACTGACTGATCATGGCTGAAAATGCAGGATTGTTGACCATGGTATGAATTAAACGTTGACGATGTCCCTGTTTACTCGCCACATACTGTGCAATTTTATCAATGGTCAACACAGGAATGATTTCGGCAATCGTGGTGCTGTCATTTGCAGGATGAATCAGTGCAAATTTGATATGTTCAGCAATTTGCTCAATCAGAAATTGACTTGCAGGGGTATTTAAAATTTGTTTCTGCAACAAGGCATTGATTTGATCAAAACTCCAAATCTGCTGCAAAGATTGTTTACGAAACCATTGATAAAAATGGGTGAATTCAGTGGCTACGGTATCATTGTGTGAAAAGCTCTGATCTAAAAAGTTCAGTTGAGCGTCAATCAACTGCTCAATCATCGGGTTTTTCTGCATACTTTCCCTGAAGTCCCAGTGATGGGGATCTAAAAATGGCGAATGCTCAGTTTAACTGAATCAGTTTATCTACCAAAGGGTTTTTAAACTTTTGACTTTTCGCAAGGAAAGGCAAGTAATGGTCTGCAACTTGTTGTTCGGCTTCTAAGATTGGCATATGACCGACGTTATTTAATATCACTGGGGTTTCCGCACGTTTCAGTAAAGACTTGAGTTCGCTAGCCACTTCAACATTAAAGATTTTATCTTGTTTGCCCCAAAGGATCAGGGTTGGGGCTTCCACCGTTCGGGTTAAACGAGCAAAAGTTTCAGGGGTGTAGATTCGATTGAGCGTGACGACTTGATCGATCATTTTACTGGTGAAGGGCGCACGCGCAATTAAGATATTTTCCTGCGCTTCTTTAAGCTGTGTTGGAACATTGGGCGGATTTTGCATGAGTTTATGCATAACATCATCTAAATCACCCGGTTTTGAAACGATTAAATTTTTAAGTTTATACGGGTCGCGGGTATAACTGGTATTGGCTTGTTTATAAATGCCCGCGCTGTTGAGTAAAAATAAACTTTGGGTATCAAAAGGATATTGAGAGGCATATACCGTGGCAATGGAACCACCCAATGAGTGACCTGCAACATTCAGTTTATCTTCAATATCTATTTTAAGGACAAACTGGCGTAGTTGTTCCGTGACATTCGGGACAGAGACATCAAAATCGACAGGGACATGGGTATCGCCATTGGCCGGAAGGTCGGGGATGATCACGTGATAGTTCGGTGTTAAATAATGCGCAACACGGTTCCAATTATCACGTGAGCCGCCTAAACCATGAATCAGCAAGATGGTGGGTTTAGAGCGTTGACCACCTTCGCTATAACTCCAATTCACATTGCCGACTTGAACACTGTGTGTGACTAAACCTGCCGCTTTACGCTCTTGGCTCAAATAGTTTTGCACGATAGAGGGTACGGCCAAGTTTTTGCTGATGGGAGATGGATTTGTAGCCAAAGCATGGTTGGCAGTAAACGTCATACAGCAAATTGTTGCTAGCTTAAAAAAGCCAAAAACGCGTGAATGATTTCCTTTCATTGACGTTTACCCCAGTTAAATCGAATCGATATATTTTTTAGATCATTTATATGACTATTATCAGAATGGGCTGAAATAGTAAAAGCGTATATTTATGAAATATATTGTAAATTAAAAATGACCTTTGTCATCCATTGCTTTTTTGACGTGGTTAAACTTGCGTTTTAATAATGTGAACCATTACAGAAAAAATAATTTTTTTTGATGAATGTGGAGTAGCATTTTCTATCAAGATGCATCGTCGTAGAAAAAATTCACAGCAATTGTTTTTGCAAGTGACAATCGATTCGACTGGGATTAAAATATTGCAACTTCGGATAAGGGTAATTAGAACATGCTAGCAGCAGCAGAAGCTTTAGATCGTTTAAAGAAAGGGAATCAACGTTTTGTAAACGGTGAAACGAATCACCCGAAGCTTTTGACGCATCAACAACGTGCTGAAATGGCCGAAAGCCAAGAACCTTTTGCGATTATTTTAGGGTGTTCAGACTCACGTGTTCCTGCTGAAATGGTCTTTGACCAAGGCTTAGGCGATTTATTCGTGATTCGTGTTGCAGGTAATATTGTGGCACCGTCTCAAGTCGGTAGCGTGGAATTTGCAGCAGAAAGCTTTGGATGTCCTGTGGTCATTGTATTGGGTCATACACACTGTGGCGCGATTCATTCTACGATTGAAGCTTTAACTAATCCTGCGACACCACCATCAGCAAACTTGATGTCGATTGTGAACCGCGTTCGTCCATCTGTAGAAATACTCATGCAAACTGAATTGAAAGATGACCTTGAAAAACTTTCAATGCATGCAGTACGTTCAAACGTTTTTGCATCAGTGAATCAACTTCGTCATGGTTCAGCAGTCCTCGAAAACTTAATTGCGCAAGGCAAATTAAAAGTGGTAGGCGCTGAGTATTCACTCGAAACAGGTGAAGTAAGCTTCTACGATTTCTAAGCAAATTACAGTAAAGACAAGATATTAAAAAAGGCGCTCAAATGAAGCGCCTTTTTTATGAACCGATTTTCACCAACTAAATTTATAAACTTGCTTTGATCAATGGATAAGCATTGTTCAGCAAAATTGTTTGCGCTTTGGCATTCGGGTGGATCTGATCTTGTTGCATTAAGTTTTTATGTCCCGCAACCCCTTGCATAAAGAAAGGCAATAATTTGACTTTGTACTGTTGGCTCAACACTTGATAGTTATTTTCAAAAGCTTGGCTATATGCCTTGCCATAATTCGGTGGAATTTTCATTCCAAATAAAATGACTTTCGATTTGGCCTGTTGGCTTTTTTGAATCAGCTGCGCTAAATTTTTTTGAATTTGTGCAGGGGGCTGTCCGCGTAAACCATCATTACCACCTAACTCAATCACCACAAGGTCTGGACGATGAGTTTGCAACAGTTTAGGCAGTCGTGCCAAAGCACCACTGGTGGTTTCACCGCTGACACTTGCATTGACCACTTTATGTTGTTTCGGATACTGTTGGTCTAGACGTTTTTGTAATAAGTGGACCCAACCTTGCTGCACTGAAACACCATAACCTGCACTTAAGCTATCGCCCAAAATCATGATGGTTTTGGCAGAGAGCAGCATCGGGCAGAACATCAGTGCAATAGCCAGCAAGTAACTCAATAGACGATTATTTTGAATGCGATTTTGCATATAGGGAAGATATGACCCAACTCACGACAGATGTTGACATCATGCCACAGGCGATTATTTCTGCACAGCAATTGACACAAAAGATACAACTTCCACAAAAACAGTTATCGATCTTCGAACAACTCGATCTTGAAATCTTTGCAGGGGAACAAGTTGCGATTACTGGTCGTTCTGGTTCAGGTAAATCCACCTTGTTGGGTATTTTGGCGACCTTAGATCAGGCCAGTTCGGGACAATTACGGGTCTGTGGTCAAGACATTCATCTATTAAATGAAGAACAGCGTGCTCAAGTCCGTTTGGCTCATATTGGATTTGTCTTTCAGTCTTTCCAGTTGTTGCCACATTTAACGGCACTGGAAAATGTCATGCTGCCGCTACGGCTAAAAGCAAATTTTCAGGTCAAAGCCGCCGAAGAAAAAGCATTAAAACTGTTAGCAAAGGTCGGACTAGAACGCCAAGCGCATCAAGCTCCCAAAGTTTTATCCGGTGGTGAGCAGCAACGGGTTGCGATTGCCCGTGCTTTGGTGAGTGAACCCGATCTGATCTTTGCAGATGAACCGACAGGCAATTTAGACAGTGCAACGGCACAGGAAATTGAACAATTGTTATTTCAGTTAAATCGTGAAATGGGAACCACATTGGTATTGGTGACACATGATGCCGATTTGGCCCGTCAATGTCAGCGCCATTTTGAATTGGTCAATGGTCAATTGATTGAGCATCGAACAGGAGATGCTGCATGAATCTTTTGGCACTGTTTCGACCACTCTTACAGCTGAGTTTTAAAACCACGGGTGTGTATTTATTATTGATCGCACTAACCTTGGCGATCAGTGCCACCACGGCTTTAAAGTTTAGTAATGTACAAATTCAAAATGCTGTAGCGCTACAAGCTGCTGAAATGTTGGCAGCAGATTTGGTGCTGACAGGCAATGAACCAATTCCACAAGAGTGGCGACAACAAGCCAAAGCACAGCAATTAAAACAATCGAATGTCACGCTATTTAGCAGCATGGCGCACACTGATCAGCAATTTGTCATGGTCAATGTCAAAGCCGTTGATGCTGCATTTCCATTAAGAGGTGAACTCGAAACAGAACCGAAACTAAACCGTTCCATACAAGCAGGTGAGGTCTGGTTAAGTCCTCGTGCCATGGATTTATTGGGTGTAAAGGTTGGAGATCAGATTAATATTGCCGATGCTGCTTTTCAAGTCAGTGCCAAAATCATTCATGATACCAATCAAGAGCTTGGCTTCAGTGGTTTTTCACCGACGGTTATGATTGCGCAATCTGAGGTGGCGAGAACCAATGCCATCCAAGTCGGGAGTCGGATTGAATATCGCCTGTTAATGGCAGGAGATGCACAAAATACCCAGCGCTTTGAAAAACTGTATAAGCAGAAATTTGGCGATCAAACAGAAAGTGGTGCTGCCAATTCAGATCAAGCGCAGGTTCAGGATGCGGCTCAAAGCAGTTTGAAATTGAGAAATGCCAGTGAAGGCAATACTCGCTTGATGAAGCCGATTGCCAACCTAGAAACGTTTTTACAACTGGCCAATATTTTAACCATCCTACTTTGTGGCATCGCCATCGCATTAACCAGTCAGCGCTATGTCCAACAAAATCAGGATGCCATTGCACTGATGCGCTGTATTGGATCGACCAAACAGCAAATATTAAGTGCTTATTTGGCTTTACTATTGGTTGTACTCGGGCTTTCAATCCTGTTTGGAAGTTTGATTGGTCTGGGATTGGGTTATGGCTTATTGCAACTGATGCTACAGTTGATTCCAAATTTACAATTAGAGTTTTCAGCCCTTTCCATGCTGCTTGGCCCGCTTCCAATTGCAATATTCACCAGTGCGATTGTGCTATTAGGATTTGTTCTTCCAAGTCTTTGGCAATTATTAGGGACACCGCCAGCACGGGTGATACGACAACAAGAGCGTTCTGTACGTTCCATGCTTTGGATGCTCAGTTTCGGAACACTCAGTTTGGTGGTGTTTTGTGTGGTTTTAACTGAAAATTTTCAACTCTCCCTGTGGCTGATTTGCGCCATCATCTTCCTGTGTGTTGGCCTATATATGATGGTCTGGCTCAGTTTAAAGGCTTTGAAAAGTTGGGGGACGAAAATCTCAGCATATATACGTACACCGTATCAAACGGCATTTCAAATTACTGCATTGGCATTAGGGCTAAGTCTGATCACGGTTTTAGCGGTATTGCGCACGGATTTGCTGGAACGTTGGCAACAACAATTGCCACAAGGAACACCTAACCAATTTGTCTATGGATTACCGCCATTTGAGTTACAGGATTTTAATCAACAACTCAAGCTGCATGGTTGGCAAGGGACGCCGATGTACCCGAATATTCGTGGGCGTTTAGTTGCCAAAAATGATCTCCCTTTTTCGGATGCCTTAATTAAAAGCAATAATTCATTACGCCGTGAATTAAATCTTACGCAGGCTGCAACTTTTCCGAAAGATAATCAAATTATCGCGGGCAGTCAGCACTTTCAACAGGTCAATGAAGTATCGGTAGAAGTGAAAACCGCACAAGAGCTGGGTATTCAAATTGGAGATCGACTGAGTTTTAGCCTACCTGAAGGGATTTTACAAGCCAAGGTAATTAACCTTCGCAGTGTGGAGTGGGAAAGCTTTAGTCCAAACTTCTTCTTTATTTTTTCTCCCCAAACCATGGATGAAAATGCCGGCAGCTATTTGGGGAGTTTCTATGTTCCACCGCAAGATAAAAATCAGTTAATTGGTCTAATTCAGCAGTTTTCGAATACCGTGTTTATTGATGTCAGTCTGATTTTGGATGAGATCAAACGCATCGTCAGCGTATTGGTTCAGATTATTACCATCTTGGCGCTGTTGGTCAGTATTTCAGGCATTTTGGTCTTGGTTGCATGTTTGAATTTATTTATGGATGAACGTAAAAAAGAAGTGGCATTACTGCGTTCCTTCGGCAGTTCCAAGCAAAAGCTAAAGTCGATGCTCAGTTTGGAAGTTGGTTTGATGGGGCTAATTTCAGGTGTCGTGGCGTGTATTTTTGCCGAAGTAATCAGTGCGATTGTCAGTTATAAAATGGAACTGGTCATCCAGCTACATGCAGAAATTTGGTTGATCCTCCCACTGGTCATGACCTTAGTCTGTACATTGATTGGACGTTATCGCTTAAGTTATCTTTGCGACATCCCACCCTTAGAAAGTTTGCGTGAACTGAATAGTTAAGGGGGGAGATGTTTAACAGCCGAGCAAGTTAAGAGTGGAGCAGGAACCCAGTGCGCAGTTCAGGTTTAGACATGATTTGATGTGTTTTCAACATATCTGTGTTGATAGCCACAGGGTTCATTCCACTGTTTAACGTGCTGCGAGAGATTGCTTCATCAGCAGGATAAAGTGTTCCCAAAGCGGTAATATCGGTTGGATTAATTGTTGGCAATGTAGATAAAACAGATAGCATCCGACAGTTGCGGCGATTAGACCGATCATTTGAATGATTAGGGATTGATGTACTTTTTGTCCCACATACCAAATGAAAGCCAACGCAGCCCCCATCAACATGCCGCCAATATGCGCGGCATTATTAATTCCACTAATCATAAAGCCCATCGCGAGGTTAATTCCCATCACCATTAATAAAGTTTTTTTATCCAGATAAAATTGCTGTTTAGGTAACATGGGGAGCAGCGAAATAATCGTCAACGCGGCACCCAGTCCCATCACTGCACCCGATGCGCCTGCACCAATACTCGGGAAAAGCTGCTGATTGGCTGCACCTTCGGCCAATAATGCATAGCTATCTTGAATGGTTAAATACCCACTCAACAAACTTCCCATCAGTCCGGCTAAAACATACAGGCCGAGGAAGTAGAAACGACCTAACATTTGCTCGGCAACACTGCCAAAAATATACAAAGCCCACATATTCAACATCAGGTGAATCAGGCCAAAATGAAAAAACATACTGCTGAATAAGCGGATGGGTTCCTCTAAAAAGGTTAAAGGTGCATAATCAGCACCCCAACGCAAAGCATCCAGTGTGTCGGGTTGGCTTACGTTCATTCCATGCAACACTTGCCAGCCAAAGAGTCCAACATTGATGGTAATTAAGAGTGCTGTGATCCACCACAGTTGGATTTGCAGCTTACGGGTTGATACAGCAGGAGGGCTGAGTTCAGACATGCTATTCTTGTACTGTGTCAAAATATTTAAAAATAAGCTTAACATGAAAAAACAGAATTTCTGGAGTAACACACTGACATGAAAGCCTTTATTGTTCGTACATTGTTAATTCTTGTCAGTCTTGTGCTTTTGGTGCAGCTTTGGATCTTTGGTAGTCTGGTGTGGTGGCGTACACATCCTGTGGAATCGACAATGATGATGCGATTAGATTATTGGTCTGAGCCCTCCAAACCGATTAAACACGAATGGCGTGATTACGACCAAATCAGTGATTATGTCAAACATGCAGTTGTTGCCGCGGAAGATGGCAAGTTTTTACAACACAAAGGTTTTGATTGGGAGGGTATGCAAAATGCCTTAGAGCGCAATAAAGATAAAGGCAAAGTGGTTGCAGGTGGGTCTACCATTTCTCAGCAATTGGCAAAAAACTTATTTTTATATAATAAGCGTTCATTTATCCGAAAAGGGCAGGAAGCTGTTGCAACATGGATGATGGAACGTATGTGGACGAAGCAACGCATTTTAGAGGTATATCTCAACTCGGTTGAGTTTGGGGACAATATCTATGGCGTAGAAGCTGCAACACAGCACTATTTTGGTAAAAGTTCACGGAGTTTGAGCCGAGAGCAAGCGGCATTTATTGCGGCTATTTTACCTAATCCAAAATATTATGATGAAAATCGACAAGATCGTAAGCTGAATTATCGTAAACGTATGATCCAAAAATATATGCGTTATAGCCATATCCCAGATTAAGAATGATCTAAACACTTGTCAAATGGCATGGCAGCGATTTGAATTACAACAAAAAGCTCATCTTTATGGGCTTTTTTTATGAAATTGTCACAAATTTGAAGCATACTAAACTGAGTACAGCACACATTTTTTAATATGGGTTTGAAATGAATACCGCAGCTGAAGTCGCGCAAGTACCAACTGAATATACTTATAATGATCGTTATATCAATCGAGAGTTATCGATTCTCGACTTTCATCTGCGTGTGCTCGAACAAGCGGTTGATCCGATACATCCATTACTTGAACGCATGAATTTCTTGCTGATCTTTTCACGTAACTTAGACGAATTTTTTGAGATTCGTGTTGCGGGAATGATGGAGCAACTAGACTTAGGCAATGAAAGCCGCAGTCCAGATGGCTTAACACCAAAACAAGTATTAGATGAAATTTCTGCGACAGCGCATGCGGCAATTGAGCGCCAGTATCGTATTTTAAATCAAGAAATTTTACCCAAATTGCGTGAAGAAGACATTTGCTTCTTGCGTCGTGGTGAGTTAACCCCTGCACAGTCGGCATGGGTAAAAAAATATTTCCAAGAACAGGTTGCTCCAGTCTTAACGCCAATTAGCTTAGATCCGGCACATCCATTCCCACGCTTAGTGAATAAGTCGCTGAACTTTATTGTGACTCTAGAGGGGAAGGATGCGTTTGGTCGTCAGATTGACTTAGCCGTTGTACCTGCACCACGTTCGCTGCCGCGTGTCGTTCGACTCCCTGATGAATTAACCGGTGGTAAAGAGCATCATGTGATGCTATCGGCAATTATTCATGAACATGTCTCTGACTTGTTCCCCGGTATGACGGCGACGGGTTGCTACCAATTCCGCGTGACGCGTAATGCCGATTTGGCTTTGAATGAAGATGTTGAAGATTTGGCTAAAGCTCTGAAAGGTGAGTTGAATTCACGTCGTTTTGGTCGCGCCGTTCGTTTGGAAGTGACAGAAAATTGTCCGCAGCATATTTATGAATATTTGCTTGATGAGTTCGATTTAGAAGAAGAGCAACTCTATAAAGTAGATGGACCAGTTAACCTTGCACGTTTACTGTCAAACTTTAAACGTCCACATCTACGTTATGACGCGCATATTCCTGTTATACCGAAAGTACTCAAAAAATCTGAAAACATTTTTAGTGCGATGCAAAAGCAAGATATTTTGCTACACCATCCCTTTGAATCATTCGCACCGGTAATTAATTTACTGCGTGAAGCTGCACGTGATCCGCAAGTTTTGGCCATTAAACAAACGCTTTATCGAAGTGGTGCAGACTCTGAAATTGTGCAAGTTTTAGCAGAAGCTGCACGTAATGGCAAAGAAGTCACCGCAGTAATTGAGCTTCGTGCACGATTTGATGAAGAATCAAATATTGCTGTAGCCAATGTATTACAAGAAGCGGGTGCAGTGGTGGTGTATGGCATCGTGGGCTATAAGACCCATGCCAAAATGATTTTGGTGGTACGCCGTGAAAATAATAAATTGGTGCGTTATGTACATTTAGGTACGGGTAACTATCACGCGGGCAATGCGCGTATCTACACCGATTATGGTCTGTTAACTACCGATAAAGAACTCTGTGAGGATGTACATCGTATTTTCCAAGAGCTGACTGGTATGGGAAAAATGGCGAAGTTGAAAAAACTGCTGCATGCGCCATTTACCTTACATGCTCAACTGATTAATTATATTGATAATGAAATTACTAATGCTAAAGCAGGTAAGCCTGCGCAAATCATTGTCAAGGTTAATGCATTAACTGAAGTTCAGTTGATCAATAAACTGTATGAAGCGTCACAAGCGGGTGTACAGATTGATTTAATTATTCGTTCTATTTGTTGTTTGCGTCCAGGTTTACCGGGGCTGTCTGAAAATATTCGTGTACGTTCTATTGTTGGCCGTTTCTTAGAACATACCCGAGTATATTATTTCAGTAATAATGGCGATGCACGGATTTACTGTTCAAGTGCAGACTGGATGGATCGTAATTTATTTAATCGTGTGGAAGCCTGTTTCCCAATTGAAGATCCAGCCTTGAAAAAGCGTATTTATCAATTAGGTTTAGTGAATTATCTAAAAGATAATCAGCAAGCTTGGTTGCTCCAAAGTGATGGGCGTTGGATTCGTACCCATGTCCAAGAGGGCGAGGAAGCACATAATTCACAGCATGTGCTTTTAGACGCATTTAAATAAATGTGTTGAACAAAAATAAAGGGAGCAATGCTCCCTTTATTTTTTTTAAATTTTCTAGATTGTTTTTGAATCGTTTATCTCAGCTAAATTTAGCTGTAGCTACAAATTTTTCTATAGATATTTTTGACAAAACCATCAATTTGATACGTTGAAAGTTTTAATTCATTGACCATCTGCTCTTGAGTCGCACTATGGCTGACCATATCCAAAATTTGATATTCTGCTGGATTTAGACTGAGCTGTTTCGGCGCTGCATTTTGCGGACTAAAAGTTTCACTCAATAAAAATTTAGCAAAACTAGGATGAAGGGCAGCGCCACCTCTTAAAATGGTTTTCAGTTGGTTATAAGTGTCTTCAATTGGTTGTTGAATCAACATATAGGCAGTTGCACCTAACTGAATCGCATGTAAAGTTAAATCTGCAGACTGTTCATTGACTAAAATGATGAGATTACTTGAAGGATAGATTTTCTTAATTTTATGTATGAATGAGATATCAGACTGTTGCGTGACCACTAAAAAGATTAAATTTGGCAATTGATTGAAAATTTGTTGTTCCGCATCTGCTAAATTTTCTGAAAATGTAATGAGGTCTTCAGGATAACCGAGGTCTCCTAAGATGTTAAACAGCACTGTTTTTGAAGTCATTGATTGATGATCAATGATCAAAACGGGTACTGGCAATAAAAATTCACTCATCATACATTTCGCTCATTTATTATTTTTAATCAAATTGCATTTCCATAATGTGCATGAAAGTGAATTAGAAAAATATACCTAGAAGTAGTGATTTATACATCAAAGTATAATTAAGTTATTGTGATATAATAGAATTTAATTAATGTATGGTTTTTTGTGTTTTTCATTATGTGGAATGCAAAGATTTATAGTTTTTTGTTTTTATTTTTAGAATATTGATTAAATAATCATCATATTTCGATTCGAATTGAAAATAATAATTGAAATGTGAAAACAGTATTTTGACAACTAATAAATTGAACTGTTTCTGATGTGAGTTAATATTCACCTATTGCTTAGTTATTTTAAACATGAATATTAGTGACTATTTGAAATAATGTGATTTATTTCTCATCAATGTTTATTTTATAGCACAAAACATAATTATGAAAAAAGCTCTTTGAAAATGAATCAGACGTACTTTATCTAAAATACCTGAAACTAGTGATTTTAACGAAAGTTATATTTTACTAAGATGTATTAATCTTCTTACTTATCTGGCTAGTGTGAAGATATTATCGAGGCGATGAATTGAGATATACATCAAGTCATATATTACCTTATCAGGCTACCTATTTGGGTTAGCCTTTTCTTTTTTCTAGATATTGTATTTCATCATTTTCAATTTTTAAACTCATCTCAATATTATTATTTCTGGGTTATTAATTTCTGCAAAATAAAAAAGAGAGCACAGGGCTCTCTTTAATATTCATGGATTGAATTAGTGCAGATTACTGGTGATTTTCTGCAAGATTTGAAGCAATACATCAAATTCACTTTGAAGCGGCGTACTTTTACGCGTTACCAATGCTAATGTGCGTGTAGGACTAGCTTCTATTTCTTTCACAGCCAAATCTTCATTGGCTTTGATCATATTGGTATGAACTGCAATTTCAGGCAATAAGGTAAAGCCTAAATCTGCGGAAACCATTTCAACCAAAGTTGGCAATGAGCTTGCTTTTAAACGGTGGTCATTTTTACGTTCACCAATCGGGCAAGCACTCAAAGCATGATCACGTAAGCAATGGCCTTCTTCAAGCAACATTAAACGAGATAAATCTAAGTCGTCTAAAGATTTTGCTTGAGCTGCATTTTGGTCAGTTTTGTTGTACACCAAGAACAATTTTTCTTTGTTTACTTCTGCAACTTTCAAGCTACGTGTATCGAAAGGAAGGGCAAGTAATACAATATCTAGATTACCATGCTCGAGTTTCTCAACAATTTTTTCACTTTGTGCTTCATGTAAGTGCAATTGAATTTTTGGTAATTGCTTATGCACTTCTTCTAATAATGGCGCAAGTAAGAATGGCGCAATAGTAGGAATGACCCCTAGATGTAAATCACCCGTTAGAGGTTCGCTCATTTCACGACTTAAACGCATTAGGTCTTGCGCATCTGCCAATAGAACTCGGGCTCGTCCGACAACTTGTTCGCCAAGAGGAGTTAAACGCACGTTTTGACGGTCGCGTTCTACCAATACGCCACCTAGTAAACGCTCAAGTTCCATGATCCCGCCAGACAAAGTAGACTGGGTGACAAAAGAACGACGCGCAGCTTCAGTAAAGTGTAGCGTTTCTGACAGTGTTACTAGATATGACAGCTGTCTTAAGGATGGTAATGCAGCCATAGTGTCCTAATTTATGATTTAAAGTGATCAGCAAACAAACCGCTAAGATATGGAATAAAATGCGGTGGGATATCATGCCCCATTCCATCAATTAATTCAAATTTAGCACCTGAAATAGCCTTTGCAACGGCCTTACCATGGCTTGGCGGCAGCAAACGGTCACGAGCTCCATGAACCACAATGGTTTTATGCTGAATTTGTTTATCCAACTGCAGCAGGGAACCTGTACATAATATTGCTAAAAACTGTTGAAGTACACCCGCTGGGTAATAACTCCGTTTATAGAGTTTACGTGCAGTTTGTATCGCTTCAAGCTGATTAATATAGCCTGGAGAGCCTATAATATTAAAAACTTTCAGGCTATGGTTAATAATGCCATCTTCATCGTTAGATTCAGGTTTTTCAATTAGACTAAATAATTGCTTTGGAAATGGCGGTGGAAGTAAGGGGTGGATGTTACTGGTAAAAAGTAAGCTTAAGTTGTGCACTTTATCTGGATAGCGTGCCGCCACGATTTGAGCAATCATGCCGCCCATCGAAGCGCCTAAAATATGGACTTTATCAAGTCCCATACGATCAATTAACAGTGCAACATCGTCTGCCATATCGTATAGATCATAAGGCGCACCTTGATTCTCTAGACCTAAGGCAAAACGTCCCATCAGTTTAAAGGTGTTAAGACGTGGGCCTGGGTTACGAATTTTACTCGACAGACCAATATCACGATTATCAAAGCGAATAACACGGTAACCTTGGTCTATTAGGGACTTACAAAAGAAATCGGGCCAATACAACATTTGTGCGCCGAGTCCCATAATCAATAAGATTGCAGGATCTTCAGGATGACCACCCACCTCGACATGAAGTTCAATGCCATTGCCTAACTCAACGCGAGTTTCATGCATAAAAGAGGCATAAGGTGAAATATTAAACTGAAGGGCACTATTCATTGTTATTTTCCTTTAAAAAGGACGTCTATTATTATCAGGACGTCCTTGTATTTAAACCCTAAACTGAAGCAGGAATCAAGTCCGGAACCTGCTTAGTCAAAGTTAAGCGTTGCTTCCCAGCAGTTGCACCGAGCAGTACAAATCCACGTAATACGCCATCTTGATCGATCGCACGGGCAATCATGCCATCTTCAAGCTCTTCTGTTTCCCATTGAGTTTCAACATCAATAGGCGCAGGAAGGACAGTTAAAGGTGCTGCAGGTGTTTTAACGGCTACAGGCATAGCTGGATAATGCACAGCGGTATGTTCACCATTGAGGGTTTTTGCCAAAGCACGTGCTTGTTGCATGATCGGCATCACGTATGGCAGAAGGGTACCATTGACTTCAGCACAGTCACCGACAGCATAGATATCTGCCAAGTTGGTTTCTAAGCCTTTATTGGTTAATACGCCACGACTGGTGTGAATGCCGGCTTGTTTTGCTAAGTTAATCTCAGGCTGTAGACCAATCGCAGACAACACAACATCTGCCACTAAGCTTTGACCATTGGCAAGGCTCACTTGATAGTCACCATTTTCAATACGTGACACTTTGTCGACTGTCGTACCTAAAACGAATTGAATACCCGTTTCTTCTAAATTGCTTTGGAATTTAGCTGCAACATGAGACGGCAGTAGGCGACCCAAAGGTTGCGGAGCTAAATCGACCACCGATACTTTCGCCCCAGTATTTTGGAGGTCGTTGGCAAATTCACAGCCAATCAGGCCTGCCCCTAAAATCACCACACGTTTATCTTCACGTGCTGCAAGCTGTTTACGGAAAGCTTTGTAGTGATCTAAATTGTTGACGACGTGAATGTCTTCACTGCCATCACCCGAAATAGCTAAGCGAATTGGATTTGCGCCGACTGCTAAAACGAGTTTTGAATATAGTTGTGTTTGAGTTCCATTTTGGCTTTCAATAGTAAGCTCATGTTTTGCTGCATCAATGGATTTAACCCAACTCATATTGATGATTTGCATATTGAGTTGAGCCGACATTTTTTCGGCATCCCCTAGAGGGATTTGCTCAGGAGTTTTATTACCAACGAGCGCATTGGATAATGTCGGTTTAGCGTAGTTAATGGCATCATCCGCACAGATCATAATAAGTTCTAGTTCAGTATTTAACTTTCGAAATTCACGTGCAACGGCATATCCCGCCATACCAGAACCAATAATGACAATAGGGTGCATACTCAACTCCAAACACATTTCATATTTTTTTAAAGACAAAAAAAAGACCATAACGATGATGGCCTTAGATTCTATTTATTAGATTTCAACCATTTCAAAATCTACTTTTGAGACGCCACAGTCTGGGCAAGTCCAATCATCTGGGATATCTTCCCATTTCGTTCCTGCCACGATACCGTCTTGTGGCCAGCCTTCTGCTTCGTCATAAATCCATCCACAAACGATGCACTGATACTTTTTCATTCCATTCTCCAAAAACTGACACAAAATTAAGTCAGTAAATACTTCATAACTGTATAAGTTTATACCTTAAGGTTAATTAGCCTTATACAGTAGACTCTTATGTTAAATTTTTACGCAGTTCTAACGATAAAGTAAAGTGGCTAAGAGTTTAATGAGTGAAATTAAAAGCAGAATGGCAGTGAGGGACAATAAATATCATCAAAACCCCAGATCTGAGAAAAATTGTCTGATAATATTTATGCCTATTGAAAGCTATATTGGAATTCATTTCCGTGAATTGGGTTCTAAATACCGCTTTTTATACCCTCATAGACTAAAGTCTTGCAGAAAAAAACTCTAAAATCTTTTATTTTATGATTAGGAAAATATATATTTGATATTTTTTAAATAAATACAATATTAATAATCAATAACTTATGTAAATTTGCTGTATCTTAAATATGCATTTTAGTCGGGGGTTAGCTGTTCTTTTCTCTCAAATCGCGTTAAAATTCACACATTCCTTCCTTAATTTATTTTCTCCTATTATGAGTAATTCTACTGCTGCGGCATTGTGGTCTAACATTCGTACTGTCCAAGATTTCCCAAAACCAGGAATTTGCTTCTTTGACCTTACGCCGTTATTTATGAATAACATCGAATCGTTAACTGATGCCCTAATTGCAAGTATTCCAGCCGAGCAATTGGCAGAAGTAGATAGCTTTATTGCAGTTGAAGCGCGTGGTTTTGTTTTGGCAAGTTTACTTGCTCAGCGTACGGGTAAAGGTTTGGTCTTGGTGCGTAAAGCCGGCAAATTACCACCACCAGTGGTCGGTGTGGGTTACAGCCTTGAATACGGTTTAGATCGTCTTGAAATGTCAGCTGAAATCGAATCACAAAAAGTGATTATTGTGGATGACGTATTGGCGACGGGCGGTACGCTTCGTGCAGTGAAACAATTGGCTGAAAAATGTAAACACCAAGTTCTAGGCGCAAGCATTTTCTTAGATTTGCCTGACTTGCATAAAGATTTAGGTTTAAATATCTGGTCTGTTTTAGATGATAAAACACGTCCTGAAGCAGATGCTGCCTAAGCGTCAGCTTTAAAATGTAAAAAGCCTTGTCTATGACAGGGCTTTTTTATGTCTGATAAAAACGACGTTGCTGCTTATGATTAATATGATTTATTTTTTTAAATAGTTTAATTCGAGATGTTGGATTAAATCATTAATATTTTCAGGGCATTGAAGGCGATGATGTCCACCATCCATGACTTGAACCTGCATATAGTCTTCGAGTTGTTGTTCTGCTTCATACATATCTAAGATTTCATCGCCACGTTCGATATATGCAATTTGTGGAATATCGTGATCCAAATCCATTTCATTAATTGCAGGGTAGTCGTCGCGAAAGTCTGGATGCAGACTCGGGTTAGCAATCACACAAGGAATGCGATGAAACAGCGACATTTTCAAAGCCCAGTATGCCCCGAGACTATGACCGACGATGATATCAGGCTTAATGGTTTCAATACTTTCATGATAAAAGTCCGCAACAGTTTGAAAATTTAAGTTGCGATAGTCCACTTCAATGCAGAATTTTTGTTTTGCATCGATGGCATGGAATTTAGTGGATTCACGGGAAGAATCCAATCCATGTAAAAACAGAATTTTCGATAAGCAGGAAGTCATTGTTTTTCTACACACTGTTTTCAGACATTTTGGATGTGTTGAATATTTTATTTTTCAACAATTTTATGACTTCATTGTAGAGAGAATCGTCAAAAAGAGAATTTAGCTTTTGGTCTAATTTGTAGGCATTTAAAAGACTTTAGTCTTAAAGAAAATAGATTAAAAGGTTGAATTAAGCTATTGAAATATATTTCAATATATTGATAGTTATAAATATTTTAAAGTGCGTAGTTGTCATTGTAATATCGCTAAATATTGGCTTGCTAAGTTTAAATATTTAACTTTTATCTCGTGCATATCTGAAAGGTATGGATTAAGCAAACCTGAAGGTATAGCTGTCAAAACAACTTACTTTGATAAATTTCAACTTATTGAAAAAATGCGCACATTGCTTACTGCTCAATTCAAAGGAAATCTGCTATGCTATGCAACTTCCGTTTTTTAACTATTTGAGACAGAGATGACGCAACATAACGCTCAATCGACTTCTGAACAAGCCATTTCCGAAAACGATTTAATTGCACAGCGTCATGCCAAGTTAGAGCACATCAAAGAGCACGCCAAGGAAACAGGTGTTAGCCCGTGGCCTAACACATTTAAGCGTGAACACTATGCACAAGACCTACAAGATCAATTCGCTGAAAAATCAAAAGAAGAAATTGAAGCAGGCGAAAAGGTTTATGTAAAAGTTGCTGGTCGTGTGATGTTGAACCGTGGTTCATTCATCGTAATCCAAGATATGACTGGTCGTATCCAGCTTTATGTACCACGTAAAGAGTTGGATGCTGATGTTCTTGCAACAATTAAAGCACTCGATTTGGGCGATATTATTGCCATTGAAGGTTATATTGGTCGTTCTGGTAAAGGTGACCTTTATGTTCATATTGAACATTTTGAGCTTTTAACCAAATCACTCCGTCCACTTCCAGACAAATTCCATGGTTTGACTGATACTGAAGTTAAATACCGTAAGCGTTATTTAGACCTCATCATGAACGAAGAAACACGTAAAACTTTTGAAATTCGTGCAAAAGTGGTGTCAGGTATTCGTTCATATTTGAGCAATGAGCGTTTCATGGAAGTTGAAACACCAATGATGCATGTGATTCCGGGTGGTGCATCTGCGCGTCCATTCGAAACTCACCACAACGCATTAGATATGCCTTTATTTTTACGTATTGCGCCTGAGCTTTATTTAAAACGTTTGGTCGTTGGTGGTTTTGAGCGCGTGTTCGAAATTAACCGTAACTTCCGTAACGAGGGTGTATCAACACGTCATAATCCAGAATTCACCATGATTGAATTCTACCAAGCATATGCAGACTACAAAGACCTGATGGCTTTGACAGAAAATATGCTTGAAAAATTGGCCATCGACATCTTAGGTTCGACTGATGTGCCTTATGGTGATGAAGTGTATAGTTTCAAAGGTCCATTCAAGAAAATTTCGATGTTTGATGCGATTCTTGAACACAACCCAACGTTCACTGCTGAAAATGTATCTGATCGTGAGTTCCTTGCAAACTTCGTTAAAAATGAACTGAAAGAGCAAGTAAAACCTGGTTTTGGTTTAGGCAAACTTCAAACCATCGTATTTGAAGAAACTGTTGAAACAGAACTTCGTCAACCGACATTCATCACAGAATACCCAGCGGAAACTTCACCATTGGCACGTCGTAATGATGAAAATCCACATATTACGGACCGTTTTGAATTCTTCATCGGTGGTCGTGAGTTGGCAAATGGTTTCTCAGAGTTAAATGATCCGATTGACCAAGCTGAACGTTTCCAAGCCCAAGTTGCTGAAAAAGATGCGGGTGACGATGAAGCAATGCATTACGATGCAGACTTCATTGAAGCATTGGAATACGGTTTACCTCCTACAGCGGGTGAGGGGATTGGTATTGACCGTTTGGTGATGTTATTTGCGAATGCTGCAAGTATTCGTGAAGTGATCTTATTCCCTCATATGCGTCATAAAAACTAATTTAGTTTTTGAAATAAAAAACCCGCTTAATGCGTAATGCCAGTCAGTTAAGAGATTGACTGGCTTTTTCTTGGGTATTTTTGAGGTTTTCCTTTTACAACCCTTGGATAGCTCCTCACTCTTCTCTCAGGTATAACATACCGATTAGATTTCTCCATTAAACTTTCCAGATGTTTGGGGAGATTACCTGCAGAAGCCAAAGAGTCGAATCTGAGTAAATTAAGAAGGGCAATAGATG
>NZ_VPDB01000027.1:0-43980 GCF_013417925.1 Acinetobacter sp. YH12218 | reverse complement strand
ATTGGATTGAATATCTCTCAGACTTTGCCTACAAGAGAATTGAGACATCAATATGGCAATAAACTGATCCCACCGGGAAGCCGCTCTAAATTTCTGTCCAACATGGTGCACTTTAGCAAGTTGTTCAGTAAGCGTCCGCTGAATCCCATGCCTATTTTTTAATTTTGGTCGGATTTCCAGCGGTGTGGCAGTAATTCTTCTATTTGGGTCACTTTATGCGTCGGCAGCCTTTTCAGCACATCACTTAAATAGGCATACGGATCCAGTCCATTCAGCTTTGCTGACTGGATTAAAGTCATGATATTGGCAGCTCGTTGGCCGCTGCGCAGCGAGCCAGCAAACAGCCAGTTCTTACGTCCCAACGCCCAGGGACGCATCTGATTTTCAATCCAGTTATTATCTATAGGCAAATTACCATCATCCAGATAGCGGCAGAGTGCCTGCCAACGTTTTAGGCTGTAATTGATCGCCTTGGCAGTTGGAGAACTCGATGGCACCGTCAGATAATGTTGGTTGAGCCATTCATACAGTTGTTGCATCACCGGTTGACTATGCTGTTGCCGATATTCGCGGCGCTGTTCTGCTGTACTATCGGTCTTTTTCCTGAGTTCTGCTTCTATGGCATACAGTTTCTGAATCAGCACTAATGCCTGTTCAGCAACCTGACTTTTTTTGGTCACATGCAGTTCATGGAATTTACGACGTGCATGGGCCATGCAGCCCACCTCAATGACCTGGCCTGATTTAAAGCGTGCTTTATAACCACTGTAATCATCACAGACCAGATGACCCTGCCAGTCTTTCAGGAACTCTTCAGCATGCTGACCTGAACGGCTATCCTGAAAGTCATAGATCACCGCCTGAACTGGATTGTACTGTGTGGTGGCATAGGCCCAGACATAACCTTTCTTCGGTTTTTTCTCATTCTCACCCATCCGCATAATGGTGACTGGTGTTTCATCTGCATGCAGCACCTGCTGTTGCAGCACCACCTCTTTTAAGGCATTAGCCAGAGGCTCCAGTTCCACACCGCAGCGACCAATCCAGTCAGATAAAGTGGATCTGGACAGATCAATGCCAGCCCGCTGATAGATCAGGCGCTGACGGTACAGCGGCAAATGATCGGCATACTTCGATACCAGCACATGGCTGAGCAGTTCAGGTGAAGCAATGCCTTTATCAATCACATAGGCAGGCATCGCTTGCTGAGTCAGGGTGTCACACTGATCACAGACCCATTTGCCACGAACATGCTGTTCCTTGTAGAACTGTGCCGGTCTGAAATGCAGTTTTTCACTGATATCTTCGCCGATACGACGTAACTGGCAGCCACAACTGCATTGGGTTGATGCAGGTTCATGCTCAATACGGATGGTGTGTAGATGATCTGGCAGCAGTCGACGTTTAGGTTTATTGGTTTTGGCTTTCTGTGTCGCTGCATCGGTTTTATCTGCATTTAATCGTTCTAATTCCAGATCAACGGCTGCGATATCTTCTTCGACCGCTTCGTCCCATAGATGGATTTGTTTTGCCGTTAAGTGTTCATTCTTTTGGGCGAATTTATGCTTTTTAAACAGCGCCAGTTCATGCTCGTATTTTTGATTGAGAATAGAAAGATGCTGAACTTTGGCATCCAATTCTTGATTTGATTGTGCCAGAGACTGATGCTGCATCGCCAACTGCCGGGTAAATTCCAGCAGTTGTTCATGGGTCAGTTGGCTTAAGTCAGGCAGTGTATTCATGACCGCAGTATGCCTGAGGTCATGACGCAGAGGAAATAGAACGTTTGGAGAATAGTAGAATGTAGCAGCCTAGTTTAGAGCATTGTGACCACTTGCTGTCGTCCAATGCGCTGCCAGGGCAAACCCTGAATGAGTGCCTGTAACTGTTCTGGACTGAGAGCTACATTTTCACCCTGGTGAACTTTAGCCCAGTGGAATTTTCCCTGTTCCAGCCGCCGGGCACACAGCCAGATGCCCAGTCCATCATGTACCAGCACTTTCATGCGATGGCCACGTTTATTACAGAACAGGTAAGCACAATGCGGTTTGATGTAGCCAAAGGCTCTCACCACCTGAGCCATGGCAGTATCCATTCCTGCACGCATGTCCATGGGCTGAGTAGACAACCAGATTTCATCAATGCGGATCATGTTGCAAGTGCCTTGAGTAATTCTGCTAAAGCAGATATTTCTGATACTTGCCATTTCAAGCCAATTTCTGCTTTTGAGTGGGGTAAGGTAATTTGAACCGTTAACATGTCAGTAGGAGTAGGATCTAATGGTGCAGAGCAAGATAAGGCAATAAATGCAGGTTTATTCGGTAGTGGTGAGCGATTACTCCCTAGCTTAGCATCAATTAAGCGAATCCATTTGGATACAAGATTTGTATTCAATCCATGTTGCAAAGCGACTGAAGCAATTGAAACGTCTGGTGCTTTACAAGCCTGAACGATCTGCTGTTTAAATTCAGCACTGTATGTTCTTCGTTTTTTCGCAAGAGATGCGATGGATGTCTGATTATTTGTAGTCATAAATTTAAGTCCCCACTTGTTTTTAAGTGGGGACTAAATTAAGGCTTATAGGATGAATTCATAAGGTGTGTTCAGCGGACGCTTACGTTGTTCAAAATCCTGTCGCACAACAGGTTTAATTAGCTCATGAAATACGGTATTCTGATGTGACAAAACCTGAATCCTGGTCGTTAAAGTGTTTGTTTGCACTCATATTTTAACTGTTAGGACTCAGGTTTTTTTATTTAAAGCAAACTATGGGACAGCAGTGGCGACCACGCCTCTTTTTTTCGTCTAGATCCATCACACTGATTAAGGTAAGCTGTGCTCAATCGTCAATTAGTAACTGATGTTACGCGCGTAAAAGTAAATACGCATTTTTAAAATAATTTTTAAGCCTATTCGACGGAGTCTTACATCTAGGGCTTAAATAAAGGGATTACCCTTCGGCTGGAGGTACTCTTACGAAACGATGTTTCTCATTAGGCAAAATGAGAAGCAAAGCTTCGCAAGGAAACCATCTTGCGGTGCAATGCACCTCACCGACAAAACTCGTTCACTAGCGTCAAATTATTCAAAGTATTGCAAAAACATTTTTGATTAGAAGTAGTCCTGTCTCAAACACTTGCGGATGAACTTCCCGCGTATCGTACTTTTATTTGAATCAAATTACGCTCCTGATGTTAGTGCGTAACATCAGTTAGTAATAAGACTTACTATTCGATTGAGCATGCAAGAATGCCGGGATCAAACCTGTTAATGCAGCACGAATATCGGCACGTTCATTAATCAGCTGATGTGAACCTTCTTCAAGCATGAGAAGCGTCTGTAAACGGAATTTACGACGTATAAACTCAATGTTATAACGCCAATCCACCGTTTGATCCTGTGCGCCTTGAGCTAACCACACTGGAATACGACACGCAGGTCGTTCTTCCATTTCCTGCATCCATTTTGACATGGCCAAAATCCAATCCATCCCCATCATTCGAGGTTGTAGAGGATCCTTTAAACGTACAAAACGTAAAAACTCAGGGTTGTGATTATTCCGTCTAAAATGACGTGGCACTTCACGTTTAATACGACGAATAATGCCTAATCCAACCGAGTTATGCCACCATGCCGTTTTTGCAGGACGAATCAGCGGAGATAATAATAAAACCCGTTCGACATAAGGGTTTTTGCGATGTTCAGCAAAATCTAACAGATGATGCAGCCAAATCGCACCACCCGTACTCTGCCCAATCCCTAACCACGGTGTCGGTAATTGAGCTGCATGTTTCACATAACGATATACCGCTTCCAAAACTTGTTGGTAATGGTCAAAGTTTTGAATACTGGCTGGCGAGCCATTGCTTAGACCATGCCCCGGTAAATCATAGGTCAAAACACTAAAACCTTGATCTAAGAGCTCACGAATAATCGGCTGATATATTCCACTATGCTCTAAATAACCATGTAATAAAAATACAGTGCCTTTAATGACATCTGTTTCAGCCTTTAGTTTCGGTTGAAACACTTGTACATGTAGTTTGAACAAAGGCATTTCTACATAGCCTTGCCAATGTTCGCAGTTCAAGGCATCTAAGCCGTAGAGTCGTCGATAAGATTGTATTTCGACACTAGGCTCAAACGGCCGATTTAAATTTAGCGGTTCTAATAATTGTGGGGTTAATTCTCGACTTGGAACAGGAAGATCTAATTGTTTAAGGATCGAAGGATTAAGAAATGGGATATCTGACATTATGGGACCTCCCGACAGTCACTTGAGCCAAACCAAACGTCACGTAAGGTAGCTAATAATTCATAATTGGCACGACGACTATGGTCATAATTTTTTTCACTTGGTCGCCATGTGGTTAATGTCGTTGGCATAGGTGCAACAACAGGAACGGTTTCGATACCATTTAATGCAAATAAACGCCGTGTTCGAGGCATATGATATTGGTCGGTGATTAAAATAACCGTCGGTGCGCCGCCTTTTTTCTGTAAAAGTAACGAACTAAAGCGTGAATTTTCGCAAGTATTCATACTCCGGTTTTCAAGCAATTTCGCATCGACATCATATTGCTTTAACCAAGCTTGCATATACGGTGCTTCCACACCACTCAGTACAATCGGTAGCTTATGTGTGCGTTCGACATCGAGTGTTTTTTCCAGTCGAAGTCGTGTGTAGTCATTCACCACGATATCTTTATCATTTTTATCTAAAGTTAAGCCACCACCTAACACCACGATCGCATACGGATCTGCGGTTGGCTGCTTCAGGGTTTTATCTTTCATTTTGGCTAGATCAAGATAGGTTTCATCATCGATCGGTTCTGCTTCTGAAGCAGCTTGTTCAATTTCATGAGTTTTTAAGAACTCTGTATATTGCGTCATGAGTCCTTTATTTTCCGCACTATTGAGTTCGAGCAGCTCTTTCATTTTTTGAGCAGGATTTTCCGCCATTGCTTCAGAGGATGCCGCCTCGGATGCAGAAGGATTCAGCAAAGGAACTTTCGGTATGTCCTTTTGATTATCACTTATTTCTTTTTCATGTTCTTCTTCAATGAGCTGCTGTAAAGCCTTATAACGCGCTTGTATAAGGGTCAAGTCTTGAGGCTCATCAGACTGTATGGCTTGCTCCATGAGTTTTAAATACGCTTGGCGCGCGATCCATAAGTCAGAACCCGGCTCATAATTATCATCATCACTCAAAGCACCGAGTTTTTGACTTTGCGCTGCAAGCTGATTGACTTCTACAGGAACGAAATAATTTAAACTTTTAACGATCAATTTAGAATAAAACGGCGTATAGATAAAAATCATTAGACAGCCCAAAAGTACAAATAGCACTGCGGCAATTTGTACTAAGCGAACCATCCAATGTGTTTTATGCATAAATCTAAAACCTAAGTGTTGTTATTGATCTGAGTGAGATCGAATCAAGCCATTTGTATCAAATAATACAGGCTCTGGATGTAGTTCAATATTAAATTTTTCAAAAACATCATGTTGTACAGCTTTGTAAGTTGTACGCACATCTTGCAGCGTGGCGTCTTGGTAATTGACCAATACCAAAGCTTGCTTATGAAACATTCCCACTGAACCCACAGATTTCCCTTTCCAACCCGCTTGGTCAATCAACCAGCCCGCTGCCAGTTTTACCGCATTATTCGGTTGTGGGTAATGGGGTAAATTTGGAAATTGCAGCGCAATTTGGTCAAAGGCTTGCTGGCTAATCACAGGATTTTTAAAGAAACTTCCGACATTTGGAAATTCTTTGGGATCTGGAAGTTTAGTTTGGCGGATATGAATGACTTGCTGTTGTAGGTTTTCTGCACTTAAGTCTTCGCTTACAGCCTGCTTTAAATCACCATAATTTAATTTTAAATCGGCGTGTTTTAAAAGTTTAAAAGTGACATGCGTAATAATAAAACGCTCTGGCTCATCTTTAAAAATACTATGGCGATATGAAAAATGACAATCGGCAGCGCTAATACTACTTTGCTGTTTTTTTACACGATCATAGACCTGTACAGATTCAATAAATTCACCCGCTTCAACACCATAAGCCCCGATATTTTGGACAGGTGAAGCCCCTACTAAACCGGGTATCAATGCTAGATTTTGTAAGCCATAAAACTGGTGTGCCGTCGTCCAAAGTACAAAGTCATGCCACACTTGCCCTGCACCCACTTTTAAAGTTTGGGTTGCGGCATCGTCTTGTACATATTCAATACCTTGAATATCCATATGCATCACTAAAGCATGTATTTGCTCAGGCAACAGCATATTACTGCCTCCTGAAAGTACCAATACATTTAATTGCTCAGCTTTGGCAAAGTCGAGCGCTGCTTGAATATCTTCTACCGATTGAACGCGTACATAATGCGATGCAACAGCATCGAGGCTTAATGTATTAAATGGCTTAAGCTGAACCTGTGTTTGAATTTGCATTCTTAAACCTTAATTTTTTTGCTGTGCTTGTAACTGAGTTTTTAAATAATTGACCCAAGCCTGACTGCTAGATTCGCATTGATCTAATACATGTTCAAACCCTGCATCACCACCATAGTACGGATCTGGTACTTCTTGTTGTGGATATTGGTGATCATGTTGACTCATCAAAGACACTTGTGCACGTAGTTGACCGAATTGTTGCTGCGCCTTTTGCATGAGGTTTTGAATATTGTCTAAATTTTCGTAGTCCATGGCCAAAATCAAATCAAATTCAATAAAATCATGAACCGTTAACTGACGTGCGCGTAATGCAGATAAGTTATAGCCTCGTAATTTTGCATGCTGTTGGCTACGAAGATCAGGCGCTTTGCCCGGATGATAATTGCTCGTACCCGCAGAGTCGACGTGAATATTGAGTTGCGCTTCATCACAAAAATGTCTGAGAACCACTTCAGCCGTAGGTGAACGGCAAATATTTCCTAAACAAACACACAACACCTTATATGGCGTGCTGGATGACATAACAACCTCAAGACTACTTTTATTTCAAGCGTCTTATGTTAAGTTATTTATAGGATGAATCCTATATCAACACTCAAGAATAATGTTTATTTGGATATAAAAAATTAGGGATAAGCCAATGAGTCAATTTCAGTTTCAAACCGTCAGCAATATTATTTCAGGCTTAGGCTCTATTTCCCAACTGAGAGAGGTCCTAGGCGACTTTCAAGCCAAGCGTGTTATGCTTGTGACCGACCCCGGTATGTTGCAACAACAATTACATTTACCCATTTTGGATATTTTAGAAAGTATCCATCAAGATTATGTAATTTATTCTAGTATTCAAGCTGACCCTGCAGAACATATAGTTTTGGATGCAGTTCAATTTGCCAAGAATGAAAAAGTGGATTTGATTATTGGTTTTGGCGGTGGCAGTTCAATGGATGTGGCTAAAATTATTGCGATCTTGGCTCATCCTAAGCAAACACAACAGATCAGTGATTTATATGGTGTTGCTAATGCAAAACGACCACGCTTACCGCTCATTTTGATCCCGACAACGGCAGGGACCGGCTCTGAAGTCACACCAATCTCTATCGTCACTACAGGTGAAACCACCAAAACTGGTATCGTCTCCCCTGTACTGTATGCCGATGTCTGCATCCTCGATGCGAACTTTACATTAAATCTTCCCGCACATATTACCGCAGCGACAGGTATCGATGCCATGGTGCATGCCATTGAAGCCTATACATCAAAAATCAAAAAAAATCCGTATGCGGATATGCTCGCCAAACAAGCTTTGCGTTTATTAAATAAAAACTTAGCACTGGTTTTACAAGATGGACATAACCTCGAAGCGCGTCAGCACATGCTAGTCGGTTCAATGCTTGCAGGTCAGGCCTTTGCTAATGCTCCAGTTGCAGCGGTGCATGCACTCGCCTATCCACTCGGTGGACACTTTCATCTCTCGCATGGTCATACCAATGCACTGGTTCTCGCTGAAGTGTTAAAGTTTAATGCACCTCAGGCCAAGCAGCATTATGCAGAACTTATGAGTTGGCTAGACCCATACAGTACGGGCTGTACCGATGGTTTATGTGATTTATTTATTGATCATATGCAAAATCATTTAGATCAGAGCGGTTTGGTGCTAAAACTCAGCCAACTGAATGTGCCTGAAAATATGCTCGATCGTTTAGCAGAAGACGCATTATTACAAACACGACTATTACAAAATAATCCGCGAGAACTGCAGTTTGAAGATGCACGCCAGATTTACCAATCAATTTATGCCTAAAGTTCACTCATTTTTGAAATAAAGAAAATACCAACGATGAAACCTGAAACTAAACGCCGCCAAAACTATCGATTTTTATTTCCAATCCAAACGCGTTGGGCAGACAACGATATGTATGGCCACGTCAATAATGTCACCTATTACAGCTATTTTGATACCGCTGCAAATGCACTCTTGATTCAACATGCCGGTTTTGATTTGCAAAATACCCCGATCATCGGTTTAGTGGTCGATTCAGCCTGCAGTTTTTTACAAGAACTGTCCTATCCAGAAATCATTGAAGTTGGGGTTGCGATTGAAAAAATTGGTAATTCTTCACTGCGCTATGACTTGGCTATTTTTAAACAAGGACAAAATGAGGCTGCAGCCCAAGGACATTTCGTGCATGTGTTTGTTGACCGCCAAACACGAAAAAGCACCTCGATACCCGATGAAATGCGAGATGCTTTAACTCAGTTTTTACTTTAATTTTTATATCCAGCTTAAAACTTATTTGAGCTGGATATTTTGCAACTCACCATCAAAGCTTTTGAGCAAATCTTTCACAACAGGCTCTGCATGTAATAACTCATTTGCACGTGCAAAGGCCTTTTCCTTGCGGACATGTTGTAAAGCATATGGTGTGGTTTCTTCGACATCTTCAAAGCTGATATGGAAACGACATTTTGACCATTGCGTATGAATCGCTTGTTCCAATACATGCTGTAATTGAGTCACTAAAGCTTCGTACCGCTTTGGAATATGGAAAGTCGATTCACCGTCAATCGTACCTCGCATAATGCCATGCTGCGCCAACTCTTGTACCGCAGGTGAAAGTTGACTATTTCGGAACCAATACTCCCACTTTTCGACCGTCCACTCACCTTCAAGGGTTTGAGGCTGTAAAGTCAAAATATCTTGTGGCATCAAGGTAGAGGATGAACCCGTTTGAACAGCATCCGAAGAAACGGAACTTTGCGTAACTTGTGGTGATGCTAGATCAAAACCATTGTCGCCTTGAGCACCCGAAACTGATTCATTCACCACATGTTGTGGTTCAACAGCATTTATCAAATGTGGCTGAGCTGTTTCAGGCTGTGTACTTGTTGGCTCTAAAGCTGTTGGTTCTAAAGGTGCAATATCTTCAAAATTTATAGCGCTCACATCAACTTCTTCAGTTTCAGTACTCGGCGTCGGATCTAAATCAAATAATGTATCTTCTGCCACGGCATCCATAACAAGCGTGTCATTTTGCTGTGTCGATACAGACTCAACCGGTGCAACCTCTTGCGTATCTAGAGTGCCATTTGCTGTAGATGCTGTAGAAGTTTGGCTAATCACATCCTCTTCAGGATCATCTAAAAAATCATCAGATGAAGGTTCGTCGGCTGCAGGTGCAGAAACATAGCCATCATCGTCATCATAATGTGAATCATCAAAATCATCGAAAGCTGGCGATGTGTCTACAGCGGGTACAGCTTCAGGCTGCTCAACAGTGGCAACCTGTGCAGCAGACTCAACAACGGTATTGGGTTGCTGCAAAGACTGTGTTTGAGTCGGCTGAACTGTTTCGGCCTGATTTTGAGCAAGCTGTGGCTGTGCGGCTGACTCTTGCTGTACGGCAGAGACCAACATTTCGTTTGGCTGTAATGGTCGGAATGCTAATAGACGCAGCACACACATCTCAAAACCTTGCTCTTGCGTGACTGCCAACTGCAAGTCTGCCCGACCTTTGCATGCGACTTGATAATACAGCTGCAAATCTTGAGCTGAAATCAACTGCGACAATTGCATAATTTTTTGATTGATCTCAGCGCTATATTTCAACGCTAAGTCTGGCAAGTATTGTAATAATGCCAGTTCATGTAACGTTGAAATCAACTGATCTAATACCAGAGAAACATCCAGCGCTTGTTGACGGAATTGCATGAGTAAAGCACTCACGCGTTCACGCTGATTTTGATGAATGGCTAAAATCAAATCATAAATAATGGTACGGTCAATTAGGCCCAACATGTCTTTAACATCTTGGTGCTGAATTGAACCCTGACCATAGGCAATGGCTTGGTCAGTCAGTGACAATGCATCACGCAGAGAGCCTTGAGCCGATTCAGCAATTTGCCAAATCGCATCTTGCTCGGCTTGAATTTGTTCTTTTTGTAAAATATCAGTCAGATGTGTGGTGATTTCATCCACGGCTAAAGGACGCAAAGTAAATTGCAAGCAACGTGAAATGACAGTAATCGGTAATTTTTGAGGATCTGTAGTAGCAAATAAGAACTTCACATGCTCTGGCGGTTCTTCTAGAGTCTTTAATAACGCATTAAATGAATGCGTAGAGAGCATATGCACTTCATCGATTAGATAAACCTTGAAGCGACCTTGGGTTGGAGCATAAGGAACGTTGTCGAGAAGTTCTCGAGTATCTTCAACTTTGGTCCGTGATGCAGCATCGATTTCAATTAAATCAATAAAACGGCCTTCATTTACTGCTTTACACGTTGGGCAGACTTCACACGGCGTTGAAGTAACACCCGTTTCACAGTTCAGACATTTTGCCAAAATACGGGCAATGGTGGTTTTACCCACACCTCGAGTACCTGTAAATAAATACGCATGATGTAACCGACCACGTTCTAAGGCACTGGTAAGTGCGCGTGACACATGGTTTTGCCCCACGAGTTCAATGAAATTTCGTGGACGGTATTTTCGTGCAAGTACTTGATACATGTATGCTCCTTTTTACAGGTGTAAGCATACTGTTTTTTTGTCTAATAGTGAAATAAATGGCAGAGTTTGGACAATAAAAATCCGATCTTGAGCTATCACAATGATCAGGCAAATTTAATATAAATTACGAATGCTTAAACTGCTTTATTTAAAACGAAATCACTCTGCATTTGATAGCGTTTCGCCGTCTGGTCTTCACGAATTTCTAGCAATTGCTGATCCAAATCTACATACAATAGATTGCGCGTTTGCACATTCATAAGTTCTAGCTGCTGCTTTGATTCATCTTTAAAACGAATTACACCTTTTAGCACTTCTACTTCGTTATGACCACTTAGACTTTCACGAGTGAGTGTATAAGTTTGATCTTCATGTAGCACTAGGGCCACAGCCATGCCGGGACAATCTTCACAACGGGAAAGACAGCCCATACACGGCGTGGTACCTTTAAAATCACCGACCCATGCAGCTTGCTGTTTTTCGGCAGTAATCGCTTCTATCTCTTTTGCTTTCGTTTGAGTTGAATCCTGACAACCCAACATTGCCGACGTTGCTACTAAGGGAATCAAAACAACTTTTTTCATAGGGATATCACAGCAGTCTAAAACTGCGTGGGAAAATAGCATATTTTTCACATTTCCCCAATTTCTGTTCTATCCCGAAGTATCTTAAAGCCAGCCCTTACGTCCTTTAAGTGCTTTGTCTGCACAACGTAGCGTTTCTTGAGTTAAGCCCCATAAGCGATAATCGCCGGTGATTGAACCCGTCGCAAAGTTATGTGTATATGCAAAACTTAAATCACGCTGCGGATCACACCAGGCCCCAGAACCATTAAAACCTATATGTCCAAAACCTTGACTAGATTTGCCTAAAGTTAAAATTCGATGATATCCCAAACGCCAATTCATTGGTAAAGGCATAATACGATCACGCTTTTTATATTGAATTTTACTTAAAGATTCAAAAACTTGTGGCGTGATTAAGGTCTGTCCTTGCCACTGCCCATGATTGGCCAACATTGCATAGATTTTCGCTAAACTATTGGCACTAAATACGCCTGTTGCCGCAGGAATAATGGCTTGCAAACCCTCATCACTAAAAAATGAAAACTTGCGCATTCCTTTAGGAATCATACCATCTTGAAAGTCTTGCAAATTTTGTCCCGAAAGTTGCAAAAGTTGATCAAAGATTGATGGTTTTCTTGTCTCTGTTCTTTTTTTCATTGCTTGTATTTGAGTATTTTCTTGTGCAGATGTATCTACGGCACGTTCTACTTGTTTCTTTTTCGGAATCAAGCGAGCAACCTCACTAAGTTGATGCTCTGGTACGCCAAAAAAAGCATGATCCAATACTAAAGGCTCAACCAAATACTGTTGCATTAGTTCAGCAAGCGGTCGACCTGTGGCCTTTTCAAGTACACCACCCACTTGCCAACCGAAGGTTAAAGGTTGATATGCCGCATCAGTTGTCGGCTCAAAACGTGGTTTAGCTTGTTCAATGACTTTAAGCATATGCGGCCAATCTGCCATTTCAGATGCCGTTTCAATGATATTACGGATATCGTATAAACCACTTTGGTGACTCAGCATATGCCTTAATGTGATATCCGACTTGCCATTTTGAGCAAACTCCGGCCAATATACAGCAACGGGTGTATCGTAATCAACAAAGCCTTCGCTCACTAAGATATGTGCAAGCGTTGCAAGTACGCCTTTACCCGTGGAATAACAGACCGAGGGTGTATTGGACTGCCAAGCTTCTTCAGCTGACTTTTTACCGGTCCAAATATCCACGACTTTTTGACCTTTAAAATATACCACTAAGGCTGCTCCGCCTAAGTGGCTTCGAGCATCCTGCATCCGGCTAAATTGCGCCGCCAAATCTTGAAACGCCTCGTCAACCGTACCTTGATAATTATTCTTCTGTGCAAATAGATATTCTTTGAGCGCCTGCATCATCATTCCTTTGAATATGAATCGCTTGAGATTAAAACAAAAAAGCCTAAACCGATATCGATTTAGGCTTAAGTCTTAAAGTGCCTTCACATTTCCCGCGACATGCGGTTTTTTGTTCTTACTATTTCGAATGGCAAACTCTGTATCTTTACCCGTTTGTGCAGTAAGGAACTCAACTTGAGAAGGCAAATACATGGGTAATTTAAACCAGACATCCGCTTCATAGGCATCTGGCAAAGTTAAGCTCGACAAGGCTTTGGCTTTACTCCACATACCATGTGCAATGGCTTGTTTAAAACCAAACGCTTTAGCGGTTACAGCATGAATATGAATCAAGTTAAAGTCACCAGAAGTCAACGCATAACGGCGACCGGTATTTTCAGAAACATTCCATTCAGCTTGAACTTGCAACTCTACTGCCTTTGTTTCAGTAGATTTTGACGCAGCCTTATTGTCAGTTTTTTGACGTGCTAAATACGTGGTTAATGATTCTACAATCACTTCATCGCCCACTTTTGCAGTAGTAATAAAGTCAAATTGCACACCTTTATCATGTGGCTGTAATTCACCAAATTTGCATGACAATGACAGTGTTTCATTCACACCGACTTTGCGATATTGCTTCACTTGGTTACGAATATGTACCAAACCTAAGATCGCAAATGGAAAAGCTTCCGTAGTCATCATATGCATTTGCAAACTTTGAGAAAGCACAGCCAAATAAATCGCTGGGATATAACCATTGTTTTTAAAGCCACATACTTCGTTATAGGCTTTTAAATGTTTTTGATCGACCTTAAATGAATCCACCACATATTCAACTTGCGGCAGCACTTTTTTAGCTTTAGGCTTTTTAAAAATCAAGCCTTGAATCACTTTTGGATAGGCTAAATAAGGTTTTGGAAGTTGACTAAAATGGCGAGTATTCATACTAAACCTTTGGAAGTTTTATCTTTATAAAGTTCCCTTCCTTTTAAAGAAGGATATTTTAAATCCCCCTCATCCCCCTTTGATAAAGGGGGACTTCTCCTCTCTTTTTCAAAGGGAGGTCGGGAGGGATTAATTAAGCCCCTAACAAGCTTTGACCACACACACGTACCACGTTACCGTTCAAGCCAGTCGACGCAGTTGAAGCAAACATCGCAATCGTTTCAGCAACATCCACAGGTAAACCACCTTGACTCATCGAGTTCATACGACGACCTGCTTCACGGATTGCAAATGGAATCGCAGCAGTCATTTGCGTTTCAATGAAGCCCGGAGCAACAGCGTTAATTGTTACGCCATTTTTCAATAATGGAGCAGTAAATTTAACCACACCAATTACACCTGCTTTAGAAGCAGCATAGTTGGTTTGACCTAAGTTACCTGCGATACCTGAAATAGAAGATACGCACACAATACGACCATTTGCATTGAAGCCATCATTTTCAAGAAGGTATTCATTTACACGCTCAATCGCAGACAAGTTAATGTTAATCACCAAGTCCCAAAGCTCAGGCTTCATATTGGCCAAAGTTTTGTCACGGGTAATCCCTGCATTGTGCACGATGATATCCAAACCACCTTGAGCAGCTGCCGCCGCTTTGATTTTTTCACCGGCATCGCTTGCAGTAATATCAATCGCGAGCGTAGAACCGCCAATTTCACCTGCAACACGGTCAAGGTCTGCTTGCTGCTGTGGAACGTCTAAACAAATCACATGCGCGCCATCACGTGACAATACATGTGCGATTGCTTCACCAATACCACGGCTTGCACCTGTTACAACAGCTGTTTTGCCTGCAAGCGGCTTATTCCAATCAACATCCACAACATCTGCTTTAGATACACGAATCACCTGACCCGATACATAAGCTGAACGTGGTGAAATTACAAAACGTAATGCAGATTCTAAGTTTGCTTCAGCACCTTCGTCCACATAGACTAACTGTGCAGCAATCCCTTTCTTAAACTCTTTACCGACTGATTTTACAAAACCTTCTAATGCACGTTGTGCAATGGCTTGTTTCACAGTTTTCGCAGTTTCTGGTGTTGTACCAACAACGACAACGCGACCAGACGCCTGAATTTGACGCGCGATTGGGTTAAAAAATGCATATAAGGCATGCAGTTGTTCTGAGTTTTGAATACCTGAAGCATCAAATACCACAACTTTAAACTTAGACTCTTTATCGCCTTCGTTAAATGCGCTTAAGTTCAGACCTGATTTTGCCGCAGCTTGTTGTAATTCAGCATTATTACCTGCATAGCTATTGGCATGAATATTTGCCAAGACTTGTGCAATTGCACCAGACAATGTTGAAGCAGGCGCTGCACCGAATAAAACCGCACCTTTAACTACAGGTGTTGCAGACTCAAAACGCTCTAAAAAAGTCGGTGATGGTAAACCTAAATTTTTGATGACAAATTTACCAATAGGAGATTTTGCAAATGTTTGGTATTGATCAGTCATGTTTATTATCTCTCATACAGATTAATTTTTGATGGATCTGAAGATATCCCTTTAACTTCAAGATGATGTCAGATACTTATATTTCAATAGTTCCATCAGTTTCCATGGAATCATACTTGAGTTAAACCGCAGATGGCTTGACCTGAATGCTTTAGCGAATGTCATTTTAGTCAATTTACCCCTTTGGTGAATATGCTAATGTAGCCGTCAAGAAGATCATCAACATGCTTGGAAAAGCCTTATGAGCAAAACAACTCAAGAAAATCCAGCAGTCGAAAGTCCGACTACGGAAACTGTGTCAAATACATCAAAGAGTACGCCACGTACCGCTAAAAGTACGGGCACAGCAACCAAGTCTACAAGTGATGTCGCTAAAACGAGCCGTCCTCGTCGTGCATCTACACGTACTAAGACACCCGCTTCAAACCCTAAAACAGCTTTAAAATCAACAACTCAAACGTCTGTTCAACAGGATAATACCATGAGTCAAAACACAGTTCGCCGCGTTGCTATTATCGGTGGTAATCGTATTCCTTTCGCTCGTTCTAACGGCGCTTACTTCACTGCATCAAACAGCGATATGTTCACCGCTGCATTAAATGGTCTTGTTGAACGTTTCAACCTTCAAGGTCAACGCCTTGGTGAAGTTGTTGCTGGTGCCGTGTTAAAACATAGTCGTGACTTTAACATGACCCGTGAGTGTGTACTCAATACCGAACTTGCTCCTGAAACACCTGCTTACGATATTCAACAAGCATGTGGTACAGGTTTACAAGCAGCTTTCTTGGTTGCTAACAAAATCGCGTTGGGTCAAATCGAAGTGGGTATTGCTGGTGGTGTAGATACAACCTCTGATGCACCAATCGCTTTTGGTGATGGCCTACGTAAAGCTTTACTTGAATTGAACATTGCAAAAACGGGTAAAGACCGCCTAAAAGCATTAACTAAAATTAATGTTAAAGATTTGATGGATGCGCCGAAAAACGGTGAACCACGTACAGGTCTTTCTATGGGTGACCATCAAGCAATTACAACGCTTGAATGGGGTATCTCTCGTGAAGCGCAAGATGAACTTGCTGCATCTTCACATCAAAAAATGGCAGCTGCATATGAAGAAGGTTTCTTCGATGACCTGATTACGCCATTCCTTGGTTTAGAGCGTGACAACAATTTACGTGCAGACTCATCAGTAGAAAAACTAGCGAAGTTAAAACCAGCATTTGGTAAAGGCGATGCGCGTACCATGACTGCGGGTAACTCGACTCCACTGACTGATGGTGCGTCATGTGTCCTTCTTGCCTCTGAAGAATGGGCAAAAGCAAACGGTCACGAAGTTCTTGCTTATTTAACTTTCCAAGAAACAGCGGCGGTTGATTTTGTAGAGAAAAAAGAAGGCTTATTGATGGCGCCTGCGTATGCAGTGCCTCGTATGCTTGAACGTGCAGGTATTACGCTACAAGATTTCGATTACTATGAAATTCATGAAGCGTTTGCATCTCAAGTATTATCTACACTAAAAGCGTGGGAAGATCCTAAATTCTGTAAAGAACGTTTAGGCTTAGATGCCCCATTGGGTTCAATTGATCGTTCTAAATTGAACGTGAAAGGTTCATCTCTTGCTGCAGGTCACCCATTTGCTGCAACAGGTGGTCGTATTATTGCGACTGCTGCAAAATTGCTGAACCAAAAAGGTTCAGGCCGTGTACTCGTATCAATTTGTGCTGCGGGTGGTCAAGGCGTAACAGCGATTATTGAAAAATAATCCTTTATGCTTTAAAGCAAAAAACCGCTCTTATGAGCGGTTTTTTATTTCAGAGATTTCATAATTTTTAGAAACGATAACCGACACCTAAATAAGTAATGATGGGATCAATATCGATCTTTGTCGTTGCATGAATTAACTGTTCACCGGTCGTTTGGTTAATCACATCGATCTTGGTCTTATTATTTAACTTTGCATAAGACACTGAAGCTGCTGTAAACCAATTTGGGGTGAAGTCATAGGTAAAACCGAGTGTGACAATTGGAGCAATCGCATCATCCGCATCGACATCGACCACCATTTTTCCAGATGATTCTTTACCATCGAGTGCTGCACCTGCATTATTATCTTTAATGTTTTGAATCATATGCCCTGCAGCAATTAAGTCAGATTCAATGCCCCTTTATTGAGTTCAATATCATTAAAATAAGCATACATGATCCCTGCGCCCACATAAGGTCTAAACTTATTTACACCCGACTGACCAAATTGGTACTGTGCCTGAAATACCGGCGTCCAAGCTCTCGCACTCGCCGCTTTACCATAAGATGATAAATCCGTAATGGGTACTGCGTAATCTAGTGGCAAACCATCAGGGAATAATAAACCGCCTAGACCACCTGGCTCTGCTAGACCAGATAATGGCGCGGTAATCATACCCTTACCTTTAATATCTACCTCAGGTGGGATGCCGCCAATCACTTGCAAAGAAACATTATCATTAATATGGTAGTTAAATGTTAAACCTAATGTATCAACATCTTCTGCTTCAAGCCCCGTACCTTCAGCTGACCAATTATCTAGTCCATTGATCGTTGCGATCCCTGCAATCTCTGACTTGATATTGCCATCTTTATCTTTAATTAATCCTCCCAAAGGGCCATTCACAAGGTCGGTTAAAGTGTCCTTAAGATTCGCAGAATTACTCCCTTCATTATAAATTGCATTCGGATCAATCGCTTTTAGAAAACCTTCAGTACTAATTGTGCCTACTTCAGCCTGTGTGCCATTTGCTACCGCAGTATTAATATTAAATGGATTTGCCTTTCCTTGCGGCATCACATGCATCCAACCCGCAGATACAGAAAAACGTTTAAAGTTACCATCTGCAAATGTAAATTGTGTAAGCCCAAGTAAAACAACAGGTGTGACAATTTTTATCAATTTCATATGCTAACTCCTTGTCTTGCATATTTTTTTAATCAACTTATAAAAACATTCTTTGTTCTTATATTTAAAAGTTATGTAATTAGTATAATTTTCTATAGTTATATTATGTTTTTATATATTGTTATTTGTAAACTTATGCCCTATTTTAATGCAAAAAAGGCCTGTACTTATCAATACAGGCCAATGTGATTTTCTTGTTGAAATTTAACGATATTGTGGTTGGTAACCCAAGTGCGCCTCGATCTGGTCATAGCACCATTGGAAAATAAATGTGTAGACTAAAATACACATGGTCATACTAAAATCGAGCAAAATTGCCTGCCATAAGGTCATATTCATGGCATAAGCCACCATTGGGATGGTTGCAAGCATTAAGCCGCCCTCAAATCCAATCGCATGTAGAACACGTACACCAAAGGTTCTTTTTAACTTTCTTTTTGCTTCAAATTTTTCAAAATAATGATTAAAAATCATGTTCCAAATCACAGAAGTGACCGCCATCGCAATACCTAGCGTACCTGTCACCTCCATCGGAACTTTAAAAATAAAACTTAACGCAATAGCAATGATCACCAATAGGATGATCTCATAGCTTAGCGCATGAATAATCCTTCTCTTGGAAATCGTCATTTTGAAACACTCTATTATTTGTAAAAAACTTATTTTATTTTTATATTATTGATTAATCGAGTCAGGTTCTTTCAATATTATTGAAAGGTTGTATTCCTTTATTTTTCTATATGCACATGAATATTAATCAAGAACAACTACTGATTTTTAAAACAGTCATGGAAACAGGATCATTTTCCGCAGCTGCCAGACAACTCGGCAAAGTGCCTTCAGCGGTCAGCATGTCCATTGCCAATTTCGAAATTGATCTCAACCTTAAACTGTTTGAGCGCGTTGGTCGTGAGCCTGTGCCCACCGCTCAAGCGCTTAACCTGTATGAAAAAACTGAACAATTATTGATAGAAATCAATCAGTGGAAACAGCATGCAATTGCACTGAGTCATGGTTTAGAGTCTTCACTGAATATCGTGGTGGTATCAGAACTGCTTCATACTCAGTGGACCGACTATATCTCTTTGCTAGAAACTCATTTTCCATCTTTGCAAATCAATATTTTTTCTGCGCCTCAAGAAGATGCCCAAAAGATGCTATTACAAGGTCAAGCGCAGCTTGCTCTAATGTTTGAACGTGAACAGCTTGAGAGCTATGAACAATTTGTCGAATTGAAGCGTGAAGCATTGGTTCCTGTTGCTGCGACAAAACATGCCCTGTCGAAATTTAAGCAAGTCAGTTTTGAGCAAATTTTGCAAAGTCGACAAATCGTGGTCGCGAGTCGTGATAAAAGCATCAAACCAGAGTTGTTATTTTCCAAACACAATTGGCGTACAGATAACCACCACTCTGCTTGTTCGATGATTATTCAAGGTCTGGGTTGGGGTGTGCTTCCATTAGAGATGTTTAATGAAAATCCAACACTCAAAGATCAACTCAAAATCTTAAGCTTTCAAGATTTCACACCCAAATTTGAATATTTCGTCGACTTGGTCTGGAACCGTGAAAAACCTCTCGGCTCGGCTGCTCATTTTTTGATTAATCACATCCGAAATTCACGAAAAACTACGATTTAGACCGCCTAATTGGGCGGTTTTTGGTTGGGTTCTAAACAGATTGTGTTATAAAAGTATGTACACCAAGAACATTAAGAACTAGATTTCAAATGACTCAAAATGCGTTAAACCAATTAAAAAGCCTAACAACGATTGTTGCTGACAGCAGTGATTTAGCTGCGATTAATACATTCCGTCCATTGGATGCGACCACAAATCCATCTTTAATTACAGCAGCGGCAAATCAACCTGAAAATAAAGAACTGATTGAAAGTGCTTTTGAACAAGCGCGTAAAGAAGGTTATCAAAACGATGAGCTGGTTGAGCGCACCATCGATATTCTTACGGTCAAATTTGGTGTAGAAATTTTAAAATTGATCGAAGGACGTGTATCTACAGAAGTCGATGCAGCCTTGTCTTATGATACCGATGCCACCATTGCAAAAGCCAAAGAGTTACTGGCTTTATATGCACAGTATGGTATCGATCAAAACCGTATCTTAATTAAAATTGCCTCAACATGGGAAGGCATTCAAGCCGCTAAAGCCCTTGAAGCCGAAGGCATTCACTGTAATCTGACGCTATTGTTTGGCTTACATCAAGCTCAAGCCTGTGCAGATGCTCAAGTCACACTGATTTCACCATTTGTCGGCCGTATTTTAGATTGGTACAAAAAAGCTGAAAATGTGGATAGCTACCCGATTGAGAAAGATCCAGGCGTTTTATCAGTTAAGCAGATTTACCACTACTACAAACAACATGACATCAAAACTGAAATTATGGGTGCTAGCTTCCGTAGTATCGATCAAGTGCTTGGCTTAGCAGGTTGTGATTTATTGACGGTTTCACCGAATTTATTGGCAGAACTGGAAAAAGATCAGCGTACCGTTGAAGTGCAATTATCTAATCATCATGCGCATGCACACTGTCAACACGACGTACAAGTGCTCGACAAGCAAACTTTCAAAGCTGAAGTTGAAAAAGACTTAATGTCTTTCCAACTATTACAAGGCGGTATTGATGGTTTTATTAAAGCCCGTGAGCAATTAAGTAGCTTACTGCGTCAAACTTTTGGCTTAGATGCTGAAATAAAAGCATAAATTAGAAATTTTCAGTTTCATCTAGAACCGAAGTTGTATACTACAGCTTCGGTTTTTATTAGAGTGTCTTCAGTGTTTGGAATCACAGACTTAACGACCTTTATTATTGGTACGATATTAATTGTGATTTTACCCGGGCCAAATTCACTTTATGTCATGTCTGTTGCTTCTCGCTATGGCATTAAGGTCGGCTATTTAAGCGCTTTTGGCGTTTATACTGGCGATTTGATCTTAATCTTACTCACTGCTCTCGGTGCTGCATCCTTACTTCACGCCTTCCCTTGGTTATTCTTATTATTAAAAATTGTCGGTGCGCTGTATTTAAGTTATTTAGGTATCAAACTTTTCAAGGCTGCCTACCAAACATGGAATGCCGTTCAAACGCCAGAACAACTCGACACTAAACAACTGAGTTTGAATGAATTGAAACCGTTTAAGACTGCATTAACCATCAGTATTTTAAACCCGAAAGCCATTCTTTTTTACTTATCGTTCTTTGTACAATTCGTCGATCCTGCATATCCATATCCAGCGATTACATTCACCGCACTCGCGATCGTGCTGCAAATTATCAGTATGAGCTATTTAACGATTTTGATCTTTTCGGGTGCAAAACTGGCCACCTATTTTAGCCATCGTTATAAATTTACGGCATGCTGCGTGACAGCGGTTGGTCTTCTATTTTGTGGATTCGGTCTAAAGCTTGCGACATCTACCATGTAACTGACATGGGCAAAGTAGTACTGTTTTTTCTTAGGAAATTCCATATCCCTTTAAAGTTTTGAATGGATAAAACATCCTCAATGTGGGTTGTCGATTCGTTCTATTAAAGTGCCTTTTGTTAAAGTGTCGTTTGTGAATAAATAAAGTATTTCCATAATATCTCGATGAGCACTTTTACTGTACAGGACTTGAGCGTATCATCCTGAAAAATGTCATCTTAAATCTGCGCCAACAATACTCATAGCTCGATCATTATGCAAAAACTACTCCAAGACTTTTCCATTCCAGCCGCTTTTGCAGGTTTTATTACATTCTTAGTCGGGATCAGTGTCTCGGCTGTTTTGGTGATCCAATCCGCACAATTGCTCGGTGCCAACACTGCAGAAATAACCTCTTGGTTTTGGGCTCTAGGTTTGGGTATCGGCTTAAGCGGGCTGATTCTGTCTTGGAAATTTAAATATCCCGTTGCGACTTCATGGTCCACTGCAGGACTGGCACTGATTTTAGCGACTGCAAATGGTTACAGCATGAATGCCGCCCTAGGTGCTTTCTTGGTCTGTGGCCTATTGACAGCAGTACTCGGATTTTTAGGCATTTTTGAAAAAATACTGCGCTATATCCCGCAAATTCTAACCAGTGCAATGTTGGCGGGCGTACTTCTAAAATTTGGCATTGAGCTATTTGTCAGTTTACAAAATGAATGGGCATTCGTTCTTGGTTTACTGGCGGCTTATGTCCTCAGTAAACGATTATTACCGCGTTATAGCATTGTCATCACAGTGATTATTGGCATCATGCTTTGTCCATTATTACTTGACTTTCAATTACCGGCGCTTAATTTAGAACTCGCACAGCCGGTTTGGGTTACACCTGAATTTTCGATCTCAGCAATACTGGGTTTGGCGTTACCACTCTTTGTAATCAATATGGCCTCTCAGTATTTACCGGGTTTAGCTATGATTAAAAGTTATGGTTATCAACCCCACGTTAATCAACTAATTGGTTGGACTGGGACAGCCCAAACGCTACTCGCGCCATTTGGATGTTTTAGTGTCAATATTGCTGCGATTAGTGCGGCCATCAGTCTAGATGACCAAGCCCACCCCGATGAGAAAAAACGTTATATCGCAGGTATGACCTGTGGCTTTTTTTATATTTTGATGGGCCTGTTTGCAGCCACTTTGGTGAGTTTCTTAACCGCTTTTCCACTGGTGTTTATTACCGCTTTAGCAGGGATTGCCCTACTTGGCACCATTGGACACAACATCGTCATTGCTTTCCAAGAAGCTAGCGAACGTGAAGCCGCTCTACTCACCTTCTTGTTTAGTGCATCGGGCGTACAGTTTTTTGGTATTGGCTCTGCATTTTGGGGTTTGGTCTTTGGTTTAGTCGTGCATGCTATTTTCAAATATAAAAGAAATTAAGTCCTCAGTTAAATAATTTGCTTCAAATAAAAGAATGATACACGGTAACGTCATCCGCAAGTGTTTGAGATAGGACTACTTCTAATCAAAAATATTTTTGCGATATTTTGAATAATTAGACACTAGTGAACGAGTTTTGCGGTGGGGAGCAATGCTCCGCAAGATGGTTTCCTTACGAAGCGCGCTTCTCATTTTGCCGAATGAGAAACAACGTTTCGTAAGAGTACCTCCAGCCGAAGGCTAATCCATCTATTCAATCCCTAGATGTAAGACTCCGTCGAATAGACTTAAAAATCATTTTAAAAATGCGTAATTACTTTTACGTTTATAACATCAGTTATTTAATCTATTTCGCTCGATACGTTCGGGCGATCAGTTCTTGTTTTAATAATTGGGTTTCACTTTCGTCTTCCACTTCTGTAAAAGCGGTGAGCCAAATACCATCAGCTGCATAACGAACAATTTTGAGTTTTATATCCGAATCGGTCTGATGATGTCGCTCTAAACGTGAGTTCATCCATTCGATCCAATATTCATTAAAAGTTTTATCAGTCAGCATGGTCATCGAAATCGCGGACCATGACTGTTGCAAACCCATGATTTGTTTTTCTAAGGTAATTTCAATATAAGCACGGGTAAAACGACCGTATGGCTCAGGGTCTTCGTCAATTAATCGGTCAACGACCTCGTCTAATTGAGCCAAAAGCATCACAATCATGGACTCTAAGAGCTTTTGCTTATTTGAAAAATGATGAAATACACCACCTTTTGTAACCCCAACTAAATCCGCAACGGCTTGAATCGACACCCCATTAACACCTTTATCAGCAGCAAGACGGATTGCGTGCTGCAAAATACTTTGGCGTATCAGTTGAGGCTCTTTCTTGCGCTGATGCGGATTATCCATATTAATGTCCAGCTGAAGTTGAAAACAGGTTGATCACGACCACACCTGAAACAATCAGGCCTATCCCTAACATGGCTGGGAGGTCTAAACTTTGACGAAAGATAAAGTAGCCAATTAGTGCAGTTAAAACAATACCAACACCCGCCCAAATGGCATAAGCAATACCAAGTGGTATGACTTTAATCACCTGAGACAATAAATAAAATGCCAAACAGAATAAAACTGCGACAGCCAATGAAGGCGCAAGTTTGGTAAACCCTTCGGACTTCACCAAAAATATCGAACCAATTACTTCTGAGATAATCGCCAATGACAGTAAGCCATAGGCCAATGTTACCGAATTCATTAATCATTCCAAAATAAACATACCAACTGGTAGGTATGTTATTAAGTTAGAGATTATTCTGCAAGCATTTTAAGCCTATTTTTAATTTTTAACGGACTGTACGTGTTGTTGCAAAAATTCTAAAGTGCGATCAAAGGTCTGCTGACTGGCCTTTTTACTCATCATAAATTGATATTCATGTACCAAATATTCTTTCGAATCTGGATAAAAAACCGCTGTCACAGGTACATTATTTGCCTTCAATTTTTCTACAAAAGGCTCAGATTGCGTTTTGGTTAAAAAATCTTTATTGCCACCGCTGATAAGTACAGGCGGATAATTTGCATTAATATTTGAGGCTGTTGAAATATGCGTTAAAAACTCGGCATCATCTTTTTTGTCTCCGGTATACGCCTGAACTAAGTTATAGACGCCCCACTCGATCAGTCCAATCTCTGCGGGTGCAGTATTTACAAAGCTGTTTAAATCATAAATACCACAATGCAAAATCAGCCCTTTAAGCTGTGAAGGCTTTAATACAGGTTGAATCTTTGACGCTTTCGCAAAATCTGGATTCGTAACCAAGGCGGCATAATGACTGGCCATATTTGCACCTGCAGAATCCCCTGCCAAATACATATTTTGCGAATCAATGCCATATTGTGCTGCATGTAGATTCAAAAACGTCAGTGCTGCATCTATTTGGTTGAGCTGTGTGGGATAAATGGCGTCAGGTGCAAACTGATATTGAACAGAAACCACATTATAGCCTTGGGCTGCGAGCCGTTTAAAATATCCCCCTGCATGTTCTTTTGAGCCAGAGACCCAACCGCCCCCGTGGATCCAAACAATTGTTGGTCTGGGTGCAATAACCGTACTTGTTTCAGGTTGATAGATATCCAAGCTTAAATTTGGATTTAGTAGATATTGAATATTTGACTGCACAATAACATTGTCAGGTGCATGTAGGTTGATAAAGGTCTTTTGGACTTGTGTCGATAAGTTAAATGCACCTGCAATCACTTTGGTACTGCTTTGCGTGTTTTGACAACCAGACAAATGCAACACTGAACACATGCTGAGTACAACCAACCCTACTTTATATGACATATCTAACTATCCAATCGCATCAATTCTGTTATAAATCTAAGATTTAAAACTGTATATAGTTTAGGCTTATTTTTATAAAGTTCATATTGATCTTTTAGGCTCAAAATCCGAGAAAATTAGTCGATTTTATTTTAATATTTTTTGAGCAAAGTCCGAGTTTTTCGCTCAGATTTATTTGACGACTTATCGACATTAATTTATGTAATTTTATGAATTTACAATATTTTTTAGATTAATAAATTGAACCATTCACGACAATGTGTTATCAATAATCTATAGGGTTTAAAAGCAAAATTACAGGAGATTGTTCCATGTCATATCAAAACATTTTAGTACCTGTCGATGGTTCAGAAATCTCGTTTTCTGCAGTTAAAAAAGCTGCAATTATTGCCAAGGCGTTTAACAGCCAACTCACTTTAATCAGCCTTGTTGCTGAAGACCCATTTACCGATGCAGACTTCTATTATTCTTCATCAATCATGAAAGAATATTTCGTACAAGCTTATGCAAATGCAGAATCCGCATTAAAAGAAGCTGTGCAAATTACAACTGAAGTGGGCGTAGAAGCACAAAGTAAGATTATTAAAGGCCAAGTTTCTGCTGAAGGTGTAGTAGATGCAGCCAATGAAGTCAAAGCTGATTTGATCGTGATGGGTTCACATGGTCGCAAAGGATTTAAGAAAATGCTGCTCGGCAGCTTCGCACAAGATGTACTCAGCAATACTGAATTACCCGTGTTGGTTGTAAAAGCTTAAGATGACCAAGCCCACACAATGTGGGCTTTTTTGTATTCAGCACACCCTTCACTAATAAGCTTACCCTTTTGTCTAATTCATACAATATCGTGAATAGAGCAAGATTAGATTGATAACATTTAAAATATTAAGGAAGCAGATATGAGTCAATATCAACAAATTTTAGTCCCTGTGGATGAATCTCCAATTTCATATTCTGCTGTTGAACATGCACTCAGCTTGGCTAAAAGTCAAAATGCACAAGTGACCATTGTCAGTGTTGTTGCTGTTGATCCATTTGTTGGTGTCGATTTCTATGCTGTTGCACCCGCAATCACTGAATATTTTATGCAAGCTGAAAAAAGTGCTCAGCTGCGTTTAGAAGATATCAAACAAACCTTTGTACGCGATGGTATCGAGGTTAAAACCCGTTTGATTCATGGTGTATCGCCAACTGAAGGGATTTTACAAGTGGCTGATGAAATCTCTGCAGACTTAATCATCATGGGTTCGCATGGACGCACAGGTTTGAAAAAAGCCATGCTGGGCAGCGTAGCACAAAATATTTTAACGCAGTGCCCAATTCCTGTTTTGATCATCAAGCAATAAACTAAGATTCAAAGAAAAGCCCTCAATTGAGGGCTTTTCTTCTTTTAGATCAATTAAAAACGTTGTTTAAATATACAATTCGTTCTGTAGTTTTCTGATTAAAGCATTTGGTATATTGCAACTCTTGATTTTGCGTATTCATCGCCTCATCCCAGTATTGCGAATGCTTTTGATAAGTCTCTTTTTCACTTTCATTTAATGAATAAACACTTTTTTGTGCAAGCACTTTACAGTCGATATCACGCTTTTCAAACCAGTCTGCTTGATCTTGCTGCAACTGCGCCTTTTGTTCATCACTAAAACGATCCCACGTCTGATTGAGACGGTCCACCACTTTGGCATTATCCTGATCTAGCTCTTTCTTACGAATATCCATCGCCTTTTGTGCAAGGCTCATTTGTTGAGATTGACTCTCCATCCCTTGCTGATAGGATTCTTCGTCTCGCTTATTTTGAGCACTATATGCCGCATATAGCACCGCATGACGTGTCACTGTTACAACGCTATCAATTACGTCATTTTGACTTGGGACACTTAAACTTAAACCATCTTTGTCCGTTTTAGTGATGCTATAGCTAAAGTTCCCTTTGAGCTGATCATTGTCCATGCTTAAGCCTGACTCACCATCTTCGAGAGAATCATTCAAAGTATAATTACCACGCTCTTCACAGCCTTCATCACATGGTCGTTCAGCAAAGGCATTTTCAGCACGCTTTTGTAATCCTTTAGGGAAAACCACCAACAATTGACTGCTACATTCCAATGTTTTGGCTTTATTAGGGTCTTCAGTTAAAGTCGTGACATTTTGAATGTTAAATTTTAGATTTTTTACAATCAGATCCATGAGTTGCTGATCAGCTTCATAATCGGACTGACGTATTTCTTTGTTTAATTCTTTGAGATATTCGTTTTTTAAGTGATCTTGCAATTGGTCAATATTGGCTTGTGCAGTACAACTCCAATCTTCCAAAGCAGGCGCTTCCGTTTTGGCTTCAGTATCTTTTTTATTTTTAAAATTATCACAGCCGGATATCAATGCCGCAGACAACATGAGGCTCGTGATGACTATTTTTTTCATTGTATAAGTACCATTATGATTTTATTCTTCGGGCGTATTTTACTCAAAATTACAGCGCTTTGACGAGAAAAATCCCCGCATGTGCAGGGATTTTTTATATATCATCTCATTTAGTACGGTTTTAATTGGTCTTTTCAGTCACGCCTTCATTGGTAACATCTCGTACTTTGCCATTCTCAGTATTTAAAACTTCAAACTCAATACGTCGGTTTTTGAATTGACCTTCTTTGGTGCTGTTTTCTGCTACCGGTTTTTCTTGACCATAACCCACCGCTTGAAGCTGTGCAGGATCAACGCCTTTCGACACCAAATAATCCACCACAGCTTGTGCACGCTCTTGCGATAAAGCTTTATTCGCTTCCGCATTACCCACAGCGTCGGTATGACCTTGTACAGTCAGATGTACTTCTGTAGCGCGCTGCATTAACGCTGCCGCTTGATCCAAAATCGATTTATTCACGTCAGGAATATCAGATGAACCTGTCGCAAAATTAATAATTTGTAAGTTCAGCGCAGTCGCAACATCTAGCGCACGAACTTGTTCAGGGTTAATACTCGCTAATGCTTTTTGTGCATCAGTAATACTGTTATCTACTGCAGTTTGTTCGCTCACGCCTTCTTGAACCAATACCGTCATATTTTTTGCTAAAGGCTTAATTTGATTGGCAAGGTTTTGAGCATCCGCAGGATTTTGCGACAAAATCGATAACTGATTTTCGGTCCAGGTTAAAGTGGTATTTGGCACACCTTTAAGTTTTTGCAGAACCGTTGGAATGGTATCTTGATCAATAAATTGAGTATGGTAACTGGCATCGGATGTTGCACCACAGCCCGTATTAAAGTTAAAGATCTGTTTGACTTGTTGCTGCAAAATTTCAAGATAGTTTGAATCACCTGTTTGAATTTGACAGTTGGTTAACTGCCCATCCGCACCAGTGCTAAATTGCAAATGTGCTGGCTGAGATGCCGCAGGCTGTGCAACCGTTGTTGCAGAGGTGGTTGGTTCTTGTTTATTGGTACAAGACTTAAACCAAAATGCGATCAGACCCAATAATATAAGCAGCGCAATAATCGGCAATAACCAATTCGAGCGTTTTTCTTCAACGATAACAGGCGTTGGTTCAACGGTAGGCGCTTGGTGTAATGTACGACCGGCTGCTGTGTTTATCCCTAAACCTGCGAGTAAAGGTACAGCCCATTGTGGGAGTGCTGCCAAAATGCTATCTGCATGACTATCGAGTAAATGCGTGATTGCGACGGGATCAGATGAACCCGCTTCATTTTCAAGCACCCCTATGGTTGGGGCGATCGAATGATTCAAGGTCTGCTCTATTTCTGACGCTGGAGCAGCACCGCCACCAAGATGTTGCAGAAATTGATCTTTTAATGTGGGATTCGCCGAGAAAATATCACTAATTCGTGGATTTAACTGTTTTTGAAAGGCATCAATAAATTCAGGTTTGGATCGAAAAATATTTAACAGGAATGGAATAAATTGGCTAATGGCTGAATTTTTTTCAGTTAAATATTGTGTATCACCGTCCAGCACAATCGAGGAGACGTGCTGCTTAATCAGCGCTAATAAGTCTATATTCATATTTGTACTCCATGCAGTTGTCATTATTTTCATGTGTACTTTAGTTTATATGCTTATTTTTTGATCAAATGTAATAATTTGTTCGGACTTATCAGCGCGTTAATTTCTTTTTATTTTCAATATATTAATTTCAATCCTCATAAAAAAAAGCCAGCTGAAGCTGACTTTTTAGATATGAAATTAAAATGCTAGGACTCAACATTTTCCATGTTGAGCTTCAGCTTAAACAGCATAAAAAGCTTGAAGCACTTTGCCTTTGACTGTGTGCTGAATTAATGGTGTGTTCTTACCATTTGACACAATCGTGTCTTTATTGATGGTCCATTCATGCTCTGGATCAACCAGTACCCAGCCCGCTTCATCCGCCCAACGTTGTTGCATATTGGCTACTTTAGCAGGTGCGAGTGTAACTTTCTCAACCCATTCCAGTGGGCTTAATAGGCCTTCTTGAATCAATTGAATACCAAAAGGTACATAGGTATCAAATGCAGTAAAACCGGGCTGTGTTTCAGCAAATGGCGCCATTTTCGCTGAGCTGCTCAGCGGCTCATGATGCGTACAAATTGCATCAATCACACCGTCTTTCACTGCTTGGCGGAGCAAGTCTTTATCTTGCTCAGAACGCAGCGGCGGACGCACATGCGCAAGTGAATTAAAGCCGTCGATCAACTGATCAGTTAAATGCAATTGGTGCATGGCTACATCGCAAGTCACCGGTAAGCCTTTTGCTTTGGCATGTTTAATCAATTCAACAGATGCGCCTGATGACAACAGACCAAAGTGCGCACGCACTTTAGTAGCTTCAATCATCAGTAAATATTTTGCAATGGCTACGGTTTCCGCTAATGCAGGGATCATCGGTAAACCTTGACGAGATGCGACAAAGCCTTCATGCACACAGCCATCTTTGGCAATCTGCGGTTCTTCGGCATAGAACACAACGGTCATGTTCAGACCCGCAGCATATTCCAAGGTACGAATCACCACATCATCGTCCATAAATGGCGCATTAGCATTCGATACCGCAGTACAGCCACCTTTTTTCAAACCCGCCATATTCGCAGGCTGCTTGCCTAACAAGCCTTGAGTTTGCGCGCCAATCACCTGCAGATAAATGCCACCATCAATCATGGCTTTTTCTACCAGGCCATGAATCAATGCACCATTGTCTTGCACAATCGGTTTAGAGTCAGGCGGCGTAAACACATGCAAAATACCATTCGCACGCGCAGCCTTACCTTCTGACTTTAAAGTACCGTGTTGCTGCTGACCCGGCTCTCGTAAACGCGCGCAAAGGTCAACCATACTTGGCATCAGCCATTTGCCTTGACCATCAATGGTTTCAGCGGCATTGCTTTCGGCAACCAATCGGCCATTTTCAATATAAACTGTCTGTACGCTGTCAGTTTGATTGATTGGATCTAAGACACGTACATTTTCAACTTTAACAATACTCATGACTATCCCTTAAACCGCAATCGCTTCAATTAAACCTTTTTCTTGCAACTGACCTTGCATTGCCAAAGCCAGTACTGCCATACGCACCGCAATACCATTGGTCACCTGATGTAAAATCACTGACTGAGTGCCATCGGCAATACTTGAGTCAATTTCAACACCACGGTTCATTGGTCCCGGATGCATCACGATGCAGTCAGGTTTAGCCAAAGCCAGACGCTCTTTATTCAAACCATACATTTTGTAGAATTCGGCTTGAGATGACAGCGCAGGAGAATCAATACGTTCGTTTTGAATACGTAAAGTAATAATCACATCGCAGTCTTGAATGCCGTCTTCCATATTGTTGAACAGACGAATGCCTTCGCCATAATCATCAAAACCGTAAGGCAGCAAAGTATTTGGCGCAATCACACGAATATCTTTACAGCCTAATGTTTGCAATGCAGCGACATCTGAGCGGGCAACTCGAGAATGCTTAATATCACCAATAATGGCAATGGAAATGTCTTCAAAATTCTTTTTGGTTTCGCGGCGAATCGTCAACATATCCAACATGGCTTGCGTAGGATGCGCATGACGGCCATCGCCAGCATTGATGATTGCCACATGCGGACATACATCTTTCGCAATAAAGTGTGGCGCACCTGACGATGAATGACGAACCACAAAAATGTCGGTCGCCATCGCTTCTAAATTCCACAAGGTATCGCGTAGTGTCTCGCCTTTTGATGTACTTGAACGTGCAATATCAATGTTCAATACGTTTGCAGACAGACGTTTTGCTGCCGCTTCAAAAGTGGTACGGGTACGTGTTGAATTTTCAAAAAACAGGTTCATTACCGTACGACCTTCTAAAAGGTTGTTGGTAATCAGCTGATTTTGGTCATTAAAAAAGGACTGTGCAGTGTCCAATATTTTTGTGAGAGTTTCTTTAGAAAGGCCTTCGATGGTGAGGAAATGTTTTAAGTTACCATCTTGGTTGAGTTGAATCTGGCTCGGTGTATGCAATGCCGCCAAGTGCATGAGAGATTCCTTATCGTTAAGTTAACGCATTATACAGAGAATCTTGGCAAATGGCAGTTGAAGTTTTCAACGTTCAATGCAAACGTATGATGTTATTCAAAATGAATTTTCAAATTCCTATCTATCATTTCAATTAGATAAATTAAACGTTTTAAATTAAACTTCACCTTTACCCTTTCAAAAAGCCTTCAAACAGGACTTCAATCCACCTTTATTTTTAATTGAATTGGATACTTTCAAAAAAAATAAAGTTCAGCTATAAACAACCGTCTTCTGCACAGTTCAACAACTCCTGAAACATGAAAGAAGGTTGATACGTCAGGCTGCGCGCAGCAGGAAATATATGCCGCTGCTCACAGCAGGATTGAGTTAACGCAATGCGCCAATATAACGATGCGCAACCTGCGCTTTACAGATGTCTTCCGCAGTCGGTTCGCTCATTAAAATTTCAGCTGTTTCAGATTGAACTGAGCTAACTATTGGTTCTTCTGGTGCTGAAACTGCAACTTCATGCAAATTCAACTCACTATATAAACGTGCAACTAAACGAGATAATTCAGGATCAGCCGTTTCCAAAGCCAAGTTAGAAACAAAGCGTGCATATTCTGCGTTCTCTACCACATATAACGCGTCAATAACCCGACCTGACACACGACGTAAACGCGCGTAAATTAAAGTGGCGATTGAAAATGCGTTTGATTGACTATTGATTGCCAGCCCTGTCATAAATACCCCCAATGATATCAATATTATAAAGATCGAATTTTGATCAGAGTTATAGCAATTTTTGTACCATTAAGTGATATTTCTCACAATGTACACAGAATAAATTTGATAAAGTCATTCAAATCTACCGATATTTCTCCAGTTTCAGCGCAATATCGTCCGCCCAAATCCCCGAAAATACGTTAAAATATGCGATTGCTTTTTTGCCTTTGGAAATTTACATGAATTCGAAACCGCGTCTTTCTACATATTGGGTTACCTGTGCAGATGGACTGGAAACCTTACTCCGCGAGGAAATTGAAGGTTTAGGTGTTCAAAATATTGAACAGTTCCCGGGTCGTCTTGTATTCAAAGGCACACTTGAAGATGCATACCGTATTTGCATGTGGTCACGTTTGGCTTCACGTGTACTCACCCCCATTCATACACATGAATTAGAGTTCACACATGATGCACGTGATGTAGCGGAAGAGCTCTATGAAGGTGCAATAAACTTTGACTGGTCACTTATTTTTGCACCACAAAGTACATTTGCCGTTCGTTTACATATCGAACGTGACATCAAAGTCAATTCTCAGTTCGCAACTTTACGTGTCAAAGATGGTGTGGTCGATTCCTTTATGGAAGCTGTGGGCAAACGTCCTAGCATTGACATTAAGCAACCTGAAATTACATTGTATGTATTAGCTGGCAAAACTGAACATACTTATTGCTTAGATTTATCAGGTGACTCTCTGCATAAACGCGGCTACCGTCGCTACATGACAGATGCACCGATTAAAGAAAACTTAGCGGCTGCCATCTTACAGAAAGCAAAACTTAAACAGCATCAACCCGATATTATCTTGGACCCAATGTGTGGTTCAGGGACATTTATCATTGAATCTTTAATGATTTTGACTGACCGCGCGCCAGGCCTTGTTCGTCGTTTTGGTTTTAATGGTTGGAATGGTCATGACCATGAACTTTGGATGTCGATCAAAGGCGAAGCTGCTGAACGTCATAAAGCTGCACTTGAAAACCCTCTCCCACAATTCTATGCATTTGATGCCGACTGGGAAGCGGTAAAAGCGACTAAACAAAATATTATCGCGGCAGGTTTCGAATCTGTACTTGATCAAATTAAGATTGAAGAACGTACACTTGCGGACTGGCCAGATTTCCAAGCGACGGGTAAGAAAAGCTTTGTTGTCACCAACCCTCCATACGGCGAGCGTTTAGGTGATAAAGCCTCTAACCGCGCACTGTATTTAGGTCTATCAGCATTATTACAAAAAAACTTTCCGAACCAGCCTGCTGCGATTATTGCAGCACAAGTTGAACAGGCCGATGTCCTTGCCTTTAATGATCCGCAAATTTTGCGTTTGATGAATGGTAAGCTGCCAATTTACGTCCGTTTTGGTACAGTCAAACCTGCGGCAGTTCAAAAGCCTTTCCTCGAGCATTGGGAACCTCAACAATTTGAAAAAATTGAAGGTGCAGAAGACTTTACTAACCGTCTGCAAAAAAACATGCAGAATCTTAAAAAATGGGCAGTTAAAGAAAATATTTTCTGTCTACGTTTATATGATGCCGATTTGCCAGACTTTAATGTCGCGGTAGATTTGTATGGTGATCGTTTACACGTACAAGAATACGCACCACCGAAAAAAATTGACCCGGAAAAAGCCAAAAAACGCTTTAACTTAGCACTTCAAGCGATTCGTGCAGTGACAGGCTTAGGTCGTGATGCGATTTTCATTAAAACACGTGCCCGCCAAGAAGGTAAAAATCAGTACACCAAACAAAGTACCGCGTCTAAACGTTTTATCGTTCAAGAAGGCAAAGCAAAGATTTTGGTGAACCTAACAGACTACCTCGATACAGGTTTGTTCCTTGACCATCGTCAAATGCGTCTACGTATTGCCAAAGAAGCCAAAGGTAAACACTTCCTGAACTTATATAGCTATACCTCTACAGCGAGCTTACATGCAGCGCTTGGCGGTGCAGCAAGTACGACCAGTGTCGATTTGTCAAATACCTACCTAAACTGGTCTAAAGAGAACTTTGTACTGAATGGTTTGACAGTAGATCATGCAGATGAACAACATCAGTTCTTCTCTAGCGACTGTTTTGAATGGTTGAAAGAAGGTCACGAGCAATATGACCTGATCTTTATTGACCCACCAACATTCTCTAACTCTAAAAAGTTCTATGGTACGTTTGATGTCCAACGCGACCATATGTCTTTGCTTAAACGTGCCATGAACCGTTTAACCACTGACGGAACGCTTTACTTCTCAAACAACTACCGTGGTTTTGAGATGGACGATGTGATCATGGCAATGTTTGACGTTGAAGAAATCAGCAATGAAACCATTGGCCTAGACTTTAAACGTAATACCAAAATTCACCGTGCATGGAAAATCACTCATCCACAAATCTAAGGTTTAACTTTAGAAATTCCTGATCTATGAAATGAAGCACGTCAGTGCTTCATTTCAACCACGACGCCATCTGGATACGTTACTCGAATATTTTCGTGTCGCTCTTGCAGCACGATACGGTTAATCGGTGCTACTTCTGGAGATTGTATTAACCCGACCTGATCCGCTGCCCTTTTCTTTTGAAGCAAATAATCACTCATAGTTGAACCTTCAAGCTGGGCCTCCTGAATGATCTTATTATTACGATTAGATTTATGATTTGAATTTTGCTGCTGCTCTTCTTTGGGTTTAGCTGCCTCACTCTCAATAATATCTAAGGTTTCTTCACTAAACTGTTTTTTACCTTGCGTTTCATTCGACAAACGCTGATCTGAAATTGAAGTACCCGCAAAAGCGGTAGACTGAACAGCGATCAGAAAAATGCTACTAATAAGACTATGTTTTACCCAAGAACATTTAGGCATGGATGATTGAACAAGTTTCCGTCTAAAAAAATAATCGTGTGACATCGTGTCTTTCCTATTGTTGTTTTGATTGGCTAGTTGCCCATTGACGCTAGCAACTTTTCAACTGTTCAACAATGGCTAGGCCGCTGTGTTCCGATAAAGTGAACATCATGATTCCGCAGCTAAAAATATGAAACCGTCAATCAATGACGGTTTTATATTTTCAAACTAAACGACTAACGACTTGTTGCTTATTTCTTTTGTATGGCTTGACCAAAAAGCTTTTGACCGAACTTATATTGCATACTCATGACCATGTTATCGCCATCGCGCTTGCCTTGCCCTGATGTTTCAAAACCAGCAAACATGGCTTCAGCTTCCTGTCCTGACAAACTTTTGCCCTGTAATTGCAAAAAGTTATTCATGATTGCAGTCATCATATTTTTATCAAAACTTAAGTCTGCTTGAAAATCCAGTAAGCTCGGCACCATTTTAATAAAAGACTCCATTGAGGCATGGTGACCCGGCATGACTTTCCCCACGACATTTGCAGAGGCTTTACCTCCACCAATACTGATCGAGTTATCTTTAGACTCAAAATCAAAACCTTGGCTTGCGATAGCTAAGAAAGCTTGAGTCATTTCTTCACTTGATTCACCCACTGCATCACAGGAATTTTCCACCTGATGCAAAAGTTCACTAAATGCACGAACTTTATCTAGATTAACTTTATGCAATGCCAAATTCAGTGCGAGATCTTTGGTGACCGGTGAACCTGGGAAATCCATCTCATCAGCTTTTAAGTAGCCTTCAAAGTCCACATCATGTTTATTTAGTTCGGTCTCCCAACGCAGTTGCATACCACGCATGCCGCCTGAGAACTTTTGATCTAAACGTTTGATAGAAGCCGCTTGGATTTCAAGAAAACCATTTTCAAGATTTTCCTGATTTAAACCTTGATTGGTCTTCATCGAAAAATTTTGCACCATGGTTTGCATTGGACCTTCACTCAACCGAACCACAGGTAAATGGATTGAAAGCTCAGATACCTTAGTGGCTTGCCCTGGTAAACTATTGATTCGAATTTGCAATTGGCTGGCATCAGCTTGTACCGTTGCACCTTGTGCAGTCGTTTTAAATGCAGGAATCTGTAAATCTGTTTTACTTTGACCAATCCAATTGACCAAGGTTTTTGCCGTTAAGTCCGTACCAAAAAGCTTGGCATATTCGGACGTACTTTGTTGTTGAACAATCTTAAAGTTAGAGTTGATGTTATAGCCTTTCAACCCACGTTGAATCTGATCGGTTCCCTTCAACACAATCACTTCTTTGGGTTTACACGGGTCTGTTTTCAGGGTTAATACCCAATCGACTGTTCCACCCATCAAGCCCATTTGATAATTGCTGTACTTTACATCAACATCTTGTACAGCTGCGGACCAATTATTCTGTGTATAAAATTGGGCAAGAGATTTATCTGCATATAAATTCCCTCCCACCACTGCTGCTGAAAGCACCGCTAAACTGCCAATTCCCCACATCAACTTCGACATGTCTTTCTCATTCTGATTATTCTTTGCGCAGTATACTGAAGAACTCAGTTACATAAGTACACAATTAGAATGATTTTAAATGATTGATTTGGCAGTTTTAATTGATTTTTTGATCGTTATCACTTCCTCTATATACGCCCAACTTCAAAATAACTAATACGTTTACGATCAAAAGCAGCGTATGGATTGGCTTTAAAACTATGAAAATAGTGCTTGGCTTTTAACACATGTGAGGTCGTATTTTTCATCCACTCAATACGCGGGTCCTTCTCTGCCAAAGTAATACAATAGGTTTCTTTACCACGTTGCTTTGTCTGCTGTTTTGCATGAAAAATCAAACTTGCAAATACGTCCAGATGTTCAGGATGACATAGCGGACTATGCAACATTAAATAATCAAAGGTTCCATGAATTTTTGGCAGTAATAAAACACCACGCACACTGGCATAGGCATTATAAAAAGGTTTCATCAACTTTAATGACCTTGAATAATCGATCACTCGAGTTTGTTTAAAACTTTTTTGATTCCATAAGCCATAAAGTCCAACCAACTGATTGTGCTGATCGTAAATCAAATAGAAGTCATCTAGATTTAAGCATGCCCAAAATGGATTTTGACCATCTACTAAAGCATTAAAATCATAGCTAGGTAAAAAATTATAATGGTCTTTCATTTTTAAAATGAAATCATTCGCTTCATCTACACGTTCAGCAGTCAGGGTTTTAAATTGATATTGATTGAAAGTTTTTGGTTTCACTGCCTGTGAAACGGTAAAGGTTCGAATTTCATCATAAAAATATGGCAGCGGAAATCCAGATCTTTCATGATGTAAAATACTGGCAGCGACAATATTGTCGTTTAAAACCACACTTTCAAAAATCGTGTCTTGTGGTATTTCATCATGGAGATAGTCCATCAATAAGCGCATGACTTTAGCACCACGATACGCTGGATTCATTCTTAAATCGGCGACATAACGCATCAGGTCAGGCTGACCATTGATATAACAATAACGCCATCCCAAATTCATCATCGCAATCACGATAGATGGATCTTCCACAGGGACAACCACTTTTAAATCTGGACGATTATACTGTGCGTGGCTGGCATCAAAATAACTGGGGTGACGCGCATAAGATAATGTGATGCCATTGCTTGGCATAGTCTCTGCACTAATTTTCATTAGTTGCTCATCATCTTCGACAGTCGCATTTCGAACCGCAAACTTAGTCTCATTCTTTGAATGATATAACGCCGTTTCGTCGAACGGTGCATCTAACACATCGATATCCATCTCAATACTCAATTATTTTTGTTTTCATTTTCTTAAGCGGCTCAGGCTTAATATTCCCTTCAATCATGCCATTGTTCATGGCTAGTGTTTTGTAGTAGTCCCAAGCATCTTGTACATGTACCACTTCAGGTTCATCCAACTGCCCTAGATCGCGTGCCAATTCATAATGAAAATTATGTTTAAGCAAACGGTCTAGTGCTTGAGCGGATGGTTGTTTATCTACATTGCCTTCACTGAGTAAAATATAGTGCGGTTTTTTAACCGAACATTGTTCGATACCCAAGATACTAATCGGCAAATAATCCGCTTGTTTAAACTCTGCAAGCACTTTAACTGCAGCATTGTGGTCGAGCTTTTCTCCGACCAAATCTACTGTCATTTTACGACCTAAAAATTCGAAACATGGCACTTGCTGATAAAAGTCTGTGACTTCTAATTCATCATCAATCACATAACGAATTAATCCTGAACCTGTCGTGATCACAGGACTAACAATATCACCTACTTTCAGTTGCCACGATGGCACCACTTTTTGGCTGTCTTGCAAAATAAATTCATAAAAATGTGACTGATAACTTAAGGTAAAACGCTCTGCAAATGGAATCGTCACTACGCCTTCAGTTGCCCATAAACCTTTACCCTCAAATGCCACCCCTGCAATTCGTTGCTGTAGCTGTACTGCCCATTGCTCTGCGCTCGCTGTATCCCAACTCGAAACCAGACTGAGTTTAGGCCACAGTTTTTTCCACGCCGTTGCTTGGGTTAAATCCAAGTCTTGTAAGCGATAGCATTGTTGACAAGATTTAGGAACTTGCAGAAAACTCAAACCCTCACGTTGCCATTGTCCAGTTTTCAAGACCTGCACAATTTCAGCTTGATGTTCTTGAATGATATCCAACAATTGCAAAGCAAATGTAGGACTCCATACCGAAATCATGCCTAAATGCTTATCTGCAACGAGATACACCGCGGTTGCAAACATGGCATCTTCGGCTGAATTTGCCATCGCAATTTCAGTCGGTACCGATTGAGTAATTTTACTCAACACTCGCTTCGACAGATTAAGCAGCGCACTGTCATCATTTAAATTACTATTTTCTAAAAGCTTTCGCTGGCTTTCAGGCAACCATGAAACCGACCAATAATGCGTTGAATTTTTAAGTTGTGGGTGTGTCAGATATAAATTAGTCAGCCATAAACCAATAGCCTCATCCAGTTCATCTAAAAAAGCCTGAGTATAGGGAATGAATTTAATTGCTTCACTCGACCCACTGGTCGGTTGAAACCGTACAATTTTTTCAGGCCCCAAACTATTTTTGCCACTTTGTCTGGATTGTTCAATTTGGCTTTTCCAATTGCTATAACGAGAAAGCGGATACTTTTTGGCAAATTGCTCATAGCTTAAATTTTGCGAAATGTGCTGCTTTAAAAAATGGCTTAATTTTTTACGTTGCACATTTTCTAGCTGATTTGCCTGCTGTGTATAGCGTTGAAACGCTTTGCGGCAGGCAATATTCAAAACTTGATGTGCAGTGGTGAGAAGCAATCCCATTAGGCCACCTTCGAGTCAGAACCTGTCGCAATATGTAATGTACGTGATTTATAACGTAACTTGCTATCATGTTTGCTCACACTGGTGGTCTTGGTTAAGAATCGATTCACATAACGGTATAAATCGCTCCAGCGTAATTCACCAATGCACGGAAGTTCTGTTCCATCGACCCAAGTTGGGTTCTTATCTTCAAAGAAAGCTATCTTGGTATTATTTTCGCGCATTTCATGGGTGATGGGCGCAACATCTGCTTTGAGTGGTTGATAGTCTTCGCCACAATTCAGCAGACCCGTTTCGTGGTTATAATATTCTGAGAAGTATTCTTTACAGTACGATTCAACAAAGTCTTTGAGATGAGCATTTTTCTCACCATAGTGTGGATAGTAGCTGTAGTAGTTATTGGCTAAGAGCAGATAAGTTTTAAAGCCTTTAGAGATTAAAATCCAATATACAGGGGTTCTTGGATGACGAAATTTAAAACTAATAATATAACGGAACATTGCTCTAGTTAATGCACGATTTCCCCAATACTCTTTCTCAATAATGGTATCTCCACTGAAAAAAGCATGTCGGGCTTTACCATCAACAACAAAGTCACGTTCCATAACCGTCGAAAATCCGACAATTTGATTATTTTTCGGTTCAATAATAAAAAAAACACCGGTTTTTTCTAAGAAGTCGCGTTCAAAAATTTCATAACGGGTATTGGCATAATACTTTTGATAAATACCATACATGCATTTGAGTTCTTGAACAGTGATGTCACCAGTATGTTTATATAAACTATAAGGTTCTTTTTTGATCTGCCTAAGCAGTTTAAATTCCATCATAATCATAATTTCCTGTTGCCATTCATTCTTGATGAACGCGCGATATTGTTTTTGTTTTACAGAACACAGCCATCTCGTTGGATGCGTGCGGGCGTCATATTAGTGGGTGAAAATGATGAAATGCAATGAACTTTACGTATTTAAACGAAAATTACGACAAGCGTAAAATTAAAAAACCCGGCCTAAACCGGGTTTCTGTTTTTACAACTGGATGTAGCAGATTTGTGCTTTTTAGTTGAGTTTTAACTTTTCAAAAGTTAGGTGATCTCCTTCCGCTTGAACGACAATCGTATCGCCCGGTTGGAAAGCACCTGATAAGATTTTCTGTGCCAATGTATTTTCAACTTGTTGTTGGATAGCACGTTTCAGAGGACGTGCGCCATACACAGGGTCAAAACCAGCATCGATAAGTAATTCAAAGGCACTATCTTCAACCGCCAGACTCATGTCTTTATCTGCCAAACGAGAACGTAAGCGATCCAACTGAATATCCGCAATGCCACGAATTTGCGCTTTTTGTAAAGAGTGGAAAACCACCAACTCATCAATACGGTTCACAAATTCTGGACGGAAATGTTCCGAGACAGCAGCCATCACCACAGCACGAACTTCGTCTTTCGACGGGTTTTCACCTAATTCACGAACATCGGTTGAACCTAAGTTCGAGGTCATCACGATCACGGTGTTTTTGAAATCAATCACACGACCTTGTGAGTCTGTTAGTCGACCATCATCCAACACTTGAAGCAAGATGTTAAAGACGTCTGGATGTGCTTTTTCAACCTCATCAAACAACACCACACTATAAGGTTTACGACGTACAGCCTCAGTTAATACACCGCCTTCTTCATAGCCCACATAGCCCGGAGGCGCACCTACCAAACGGCTCACCGAATGCTTTTCCATAAACTCTGACATGTCGATACGAATAATCGCATCATCACTGTCAAATAAGAAATTACCTAGCGCTTTGGTTAACTCAGTTTTACCTACACCTGTAGGCCCAAGGAATAAGAATGAACCACTTGGGCGGTTTGGATCGGATAATCCTGCACGAGAACGACGCACCGCATTCGACACTGCTACGACAGCTTCATCTTGACCCACTACACGGTTATGTAAGAACTCTTCCATATGTAAGAGTTTTTCACGTTCACCTTGCAACATTTTCGCAACAGGAATACCTGTAGCCGCACTTACCACTTCAGCGATTTCATTTTCTGTGACTTTGGTACGAATCAGTTTCGGTTCTTCGTTCACCTCGGCGACTTCTTCTTCATTCAAGCGTTTTTGCAACTCAGGAATAACGCCATATTGCAAACGGCTCGCTTCTGCTAAATCACCTTCACGTTGTGCTTTTTCAAAGGCAGTACGTGCTTTATCTAGCTCGATTTGAGCCTGATTCGTGCCGTCAACCAAACGTTTTTCCGCAATCCACACTTCTTCCAAATCACTATATTCTTTTTGAACTTCAGCAATTTGTTTCTCTAGGTGCTCAACTTCAGCTTTTGAGACTGAATCTGCATCTTTTTTCACGGCTTCAAGTTGCATTTTCAATTGAATTAGGCGACGATCTAAACGGTCTAATGGCTCAGGTTTTGAGTCAATTTCCATTTTAATTCGTGATGCTGCTTCATCAATCAAATCAATGGCTTTGTCTGGTAACTGACGATCTGTGATGTAACGGTGCGACATTTTTGCCGCAGCAATAATCGCTGAGTCTAAAATTTGCACACCATGATGGGTTGCATATTTGTCTTTTAGACCACGTAAAATCGCAATGGTATCTTCCACACTCGGTTCATCAACGATCACTTTTTGGAAACGACGTTCTAGAGCCGCATCTTTTTCGATATATTGACGATATTCATCAAGTGTCGTCGCACCTACACAGCGTAGCTCACCACGCGCTAATGCAGGTTTAAGCATGTTACCAGCATCCATTGCACCATCGCCTTTACCTGCGCCAACAAGCGTATGTAATTCGTCAATGAAAAGAATAATCTCGCCATCATATTTGGCTAAATCTTTTAGAACTGCTTTAAGACGTTCTTCAAATTCACCGCGGTATTTTGCACCTGCAAGCAATGAACCTAAGTCAAGTGAAAGTACACGTTTACCTTTCAGACTTTCAGGAACTTCGCCATTGACGATACGCTGTGCTAAGCCCTCAACGATTGCAGTTTTACCCACACCCGGCTCACCAATCAATACCGGGTTGTTTTTACTACGACGCGATAAAACTTGAATGGTACGACGAATCTCTTCGTCACGACCAATAACTGGATCTAACTTGCCTTCTAATGCACGTGCATTGAGGTCTAAGGTATATTTGTTGAGTGAATCACGTTGATCTTCGTGGTTATTACTCATGACTTGTTCACCGCCTCGTATTTGTTCAATTGCATTGCGTAATTTATCTGTCGTTACGCCTACACTATTTAATAAGGTTTTGGTTTTACCCGTTTCAGCTAAACCTAGAATCACCCAATCTGTAGAAAGAAACTCATCTCCAGCTTTTTGAGCAAAACTGTCAGCTAAATTCAGCGCCTTGACTGCTTCAGGATTTAGGTTGATGTCCCCTGTCGGCGTAGCAATGGTGGCGGTATCCTGTAGGGCTTGCTGAAGTTTGGTTTTTAACTCAGGAAGATTAGCACCTGCCTGTTGTAACAAGCTTTGGTTCGAAGGCTCTTCAAGCAATGTCGAAAGAATATGGATTCCTTCAATGGCTGTATGGTCTTTCCCCATTGCTAAAGATTGGGCATCGGATAATGCTTGCTGCAAACGGTTTGTGAATTTTTCGAATCGCATTCTTGTTATTCCTCACAACAAATTCTGTACTTGAAGCATATATGGGAGTCATATTTAAAATTTCAAATACATTTTTTAAATATTTTTCAATGAGTTAATTTTAAGATAAAGATAAATCTCAATTATAATATTGGTATAAATAGAATACTTTTCAAGTCATTTATTGAAGAATTTAGTACTTTATTCTTTGTACACGACAAAAAAAGATAACTCATTGAAATAATGGCATAATACTTGTTTTCTGACGACGAATATGATGACACATTTCAATGAGTTACATCTCATCTTAAACAAATATCTAAAGTGGAACAAGTCACATGCAAAAT